>CAYURK010000012.1:0-17119 GCA_964447225.1 uncultured Metamycoplasma sp. | reverse complement strand
TCTTATCTGTTGATCCATCATCTATTACAATTATTTCAATATTCTTGTATGTTTGATCAATACATGATTTAATACATTTGTATATATAATCTTGACCATTGTAACAAGCAATTAAAATTGACACTAAAGGATAATTATTTTCTTGAATTAAGTTCATAGTTTTTTAATTTTAATACTAAACACATTAAAATTTTGGTAAAATATTTTTGTAAATTTGTTTATGATATAAGTCATTGTAATGATAAATAAATTTATAGTATTATTACATAATTAGCAATTATTGTTAAAAAGATTAATTTAGTTTTACACGGAGTTTTTATGGAAGATAAAAGAACAATTGAACAACAAATTGAAATTGAAAAATTAATTGATGAAATTGAAAAAAAACAAACTAGACAGTTTGAAATTACTAAAATGCAAGAATCTAAGATTGAAGATTTAAATCAGTTGTTAGATGAAAAAGAAAAAGAAAAAGTTGAACTAGATAAATTAAGTAAAGAAAAAGAAGAAAAATTAAAAGAAGAACATAAAGAAGAATTAGAAAGACGCATTGCTGATGTTGAATATAAAAATCAAATCAATTTTAAAAATGAACAACAACAACAAGAAATAGAATCTCTTAAAAAAGAATTAGAGAGACAACAAGCTCAGTATTTGGAATTATCAAAATCAAAAGAAGATCAAATTTTAAATCTTAAAAAAGAATTTAAAGATCAATTGAATGAAGAAATTAAATCATTAAAAGAATCTGAAAAATCAAATTATGAAAATAGACGTAGAGATGAACAAATTGAAAAATTGCAAAAACAATTAGTAGAAGAACAACAAAAACAAGCAGAAATGCTAAGAATTAAAGAAAAAGAAATATTAGAAAAACAACAACAAACTGAAGCTAAAATGATTGCTGAAATTGAATCTAGAAAAGCTCAAGAAGAAATTCAATATCTAAAAAAACAAATGGAACAACAACATACTCAAGAAATAGAATTTACAAATAAATTGAGTGAAGAAATAGAGTATTTAAGATCTGAAATGGAATCTGCAAGAATTCAGCAAGAAGAAATTTCTAAAGAAAGAGATAAAGAAGTAGAAGAATTGAGTAAAAGATTAATTGAACAAACTCAAGAATTAGAACAATATAAAAATGGTCAATATGAGAAAGAAATAAGATTTAATTCTTACAAAGAAAGATTAAATAGAATAGCAAAAACTCAAGAATTATACATAAATGAACATGAGAATTTTATTGGCAATTTTAAAAAAAGAAGATAGTAAATAATTAATATACATTTAAGTAAGAAATTATGAACGATAAAAATCAATCAAAAGATCAAAAAATTAATCTTGAAGACAATTTTGAAATTGAGGAATTGTTAAATTTAATAGAAGATAGACAAATTGAACAAGTTGAAATGTTAAATTTTAAAGATGAAGAAAATCATAATCTTAAAAAAGAAAATCAAAGATTAAATTCTTTACTTTCTTCTATACAAGATGAAAATCAATATTTAAAATCTGAACTAAATAAAACAAGAAAACTCATTATTGATAATGAACAAAAGTATAAATCTGATTTAGATAAAAAAATGTCTGAAGTCTATACAATTATGGAAATTTCAAAAAAAATTGAAGAACAAAATAAAGAAATTTATGAATTAGAACAAGAGACAAAAAAACAAAGAGAAAAATTTGCTGAATTAGAATCTAGTGAATAAACTTTTTATGAAGTAATATAAAAAAGAATCTCTCATTTATGTAAGTGAGAGATTTTATTTAAAATAAAATTAATAAAATTTGTTAAACTTTTTATAGTTATATGCTTAATGAAAATAAGATATAAATGGCACTTAAATGGATTCAATCAAGCGTGTCCTTATGATTTGGATGAAATTGTTAGAAGTTTAAGGAAGTTAAAAACGCTTACTCTTAGAAAAATTAATTACAAAATAAATATTATTAAAGACTTAAGGAGAAAAAGTTATGTCTGATGTTGTAGTAGAACAAAAAAGTGATGAAAAAGAAATAGTTTCACTTAATAAATTGCTTGAAGCAGGTGTATATTTTGGTCACAAAAAATATAAATGAAATCCAAAAATGAAACCTTTTATTCATGGTGTTAAAAATGGAACACATATTATAGATGTTTCTAAGACTCACAAAGCTTTAGAATTAGCATTTAAGTTAATATCAAAAGCTGCTGAAAAAGGATCGACATTTATTTTTGTAGGTACAAAAAAACAAGCAAAAGATGTTATTAAAGAACAAGCTATTAGAACAAATAGTGCTTATGTAAATGAAAGATGATTAGGTGGAACTTTAACAAATTCTAAAACTATTTTTTCAAGACTAAGAGTTATGGAAGATCTTGAGAATCTAGAACAAAAAGGTTTTGAAGGATATACAAAAAAAGAAGGAATTCTAATGAGAAAGAAATTAGAAAAACTTCATAAAAACTTAAATGGAATAAGACCATTACAAAGAACTCCTCAATTTATGATTGTTGCAGATCCTAATGAAGATTTGATTGCAATTAAAGAGGCTAAAAAAAGAAATGTTAAAGTTATAGGTATTTTAGATACAAACACTGATCCTGATTTAGTAGATTTAGGTATTCCTGCTAATGATGATTCTATTAAATCTTTAAATTTAATTATTACTATATTGGGTGATGCTATCGTCTATGGTAAAGGCGGACAACCAAAATATGCTTATCAATCTGATGAAGCAATTGTTTTACCACAAGAAGATAGAAGTAATTTAAATAGTAGTAATCAAAATAATAAATTTACAAAAAGAATTATTGTAAATAAAAATAATGATGTTAAAACTGTTAATACAAATAAAGGAGAATAATAATTTATGGGTGATTTAATAAAAAAATTAAGAGATATGACAGGTGCTGGTTTTGTTGATTGTAAAAAAGCTTTAGAAGCATCTAATAATGATTTAGATAAAGCTATTGAATGATTACAAAAAAATGGTGCAGCAAAAGCAATCAAGAAAGCAGGTAATATTGCAGCTGATGGATTAGTGAACATTGTTAAAAATGATAAAAAAGCAATTATATATGAAGTTAATTCACAAACTGATTTTGTTGCCATGACTGATGATTTTAAAGCATTAGTTAATCACATTGGAAATGTTTTACTTAATAATTCTTTTTCTTCATTAGATGAAGTTTTTAAATTGAAAGATGAATCAGGTTTAACAATTGAGGAATTAACAATTGCAGCAACAGCTAAAATAGGTGAAAAAATAGCTTTAAGAAGAGTTCAAAAAGTAGATTTAAATGATAATGTACATGTTGGGACATATGTTCATTTTGATGGTAAAAAAGCTGCTATTTTTGCAGCAACAAAAGGTGATGAGGAAAAATTAAAAGGTATAGCAATGCATATAGTTGCTATGAATCCTGAATATCTAAATGTTGAAGAAATACCTTCAACTAAAAAAGATGAATTAAAAGAAAAATTTATGCAATCTCCAGCATTAAAAGGAAAACCTGAAAAAATTCAAGAGTCTATCCTTTTAGGTATGTTAAGAAAAGAATTTTCTAATTATACTCTTACAGAACAAGATTATGTTGTTGAATCAGGTAAAACTGTAGGTAAATATCTTGAAGAAATAGGAGCAAAAGAGATATCAAAAATTAGATTTGAAGTTGGAGAAGGTATCGAAAAACAAGAAGTAGATTTTGCAGCAGAAGTTGCAGCTCAAATGAAAAAGTAGTATTATTTATAAATATAAGGAGTCAATATGCCAGCTACAGGGATTACATTAAGATGTGAAGAATGTAAAATGGAAAACTATATTTCAAAGAAAAATAAAAAAAATACAGTTGATAAAATTGAGTTAAAAAAACATTGTCATAAATGTAATAAACATACTTTACATAAGGAGAAAAAATAAATGAATTCATCTAAATTGTTTGATTTGTTTTCTAAATATGATATTGATGCAATTATTTCTGAAGCACCTCAAACAAGACAATGATATTCAAAAATTGCAACAACAGATGGATGATTAATAATTGAGCGTAATAAAGCAACATTATTTGTAGATGGAAGATATTTTGAATATGCTACTAAAAATGCAAAAAATGTTGAAATTAAATTATTAAATCTTAATTCTTTAAAAGAATGATTAAGTGAAAAAAAATTTAAAAAAATTGCTATTGAAGAAGATTATTTAACAATTACAAATTTTAATAAAATAAAATCATTAACAAATTTAGAAAATGATAGTATTGTTTTTATCAATTCTCAAAAATTAAGAATTCTTAAATCTGATGAAGAAATTTCAAAAATTCAAAGAGCTATTGATATTTCTCTAGAATCTTTAGAAACCTTACAATCTTTTATAAAAGAAGGTGTTTCTGAGAAAGAAATTCAACATAAATTAGAATATATAATGGTTCGTAAAGGTGCAGATAAAGAATCATTTGAATCAATTGTTGCTTTCGGTGAAAATACAGCAGAACCTCATCATCATTCAACTAATAATTTATTAAAAAAAGGTGATATGGTAACTATTGATTTTGGTGTTAAATTTGATGGATATTGTTCTGATATAACAAGATCATTTATTTATGAAGATCAAAATCAAAATTCAAAATATAATGAAATTTTATCTATTGTTGAAGAAGCTGCTAGATTAGGTAGACAAGCTGTAAGACCAGGAATTAAATGTTCTGAAATTGATAATATTTGTAGAACTTATATAGCATCAAAAGGATATTCTAATTTTTTTGTTCATTCAACAGGTCATGGTCTAGGTATTGATGTTCATGAGTATCCATATGTTTCACCAACATCAGATATTATTTTAGAAGAAGGAATGGTTATTACTGTTGAGCCAGGAATTTATATTGAAGGTATTGGTGGAGCAAGAATTGAAGATGATGTTTTAGTGACTAAAGATGGAGCAAAAATATTAAGTAGAAAGTAGGAAAAGATGATAAGTGTTAATGATTTTAAACCAGGAATTACATTCCAATTAGATGGTAATTTATATGTTGTTTTAACTGCTCAACATTCTAAACAAGGAAGAGGTCAAGCTAATGTAAAAGCTAAAGTAAAAGATTTAAGATCAGGTACTACAACAATTAAATCTTTTACTGGTGGTGATAAAGTTCAAAAAGCCCATATTGAAACAATAGCAATGAATTATTTATACAATGATGGTAATAATGCAATATTGATGGATGAAGTTACATTTGAACAAGTTGAAATACCTGTTGTAAGATTAGAATGAGAATTAAATTTTTTAATTGAAGGAATGAAAGTAAAAGTTAGAAAATTTGAAAATGAAATATTAGATATTGAAATTCCAATTAATATTGAATTAGAAGTAGCTGAAGCTTTTGATGCAGTTAAAGGAAACACTACAACAAATCCTCAAAAGAAAGTTACTCTAGTAACAGGTTTTGAAGTTGAGGTTCCAATGTTTATTAAGCAAGGTGATTTTATTGTAATTTCATCAGAAGATGGTAAATATGTTGGTAAAGGTAAAAAATAATGGAACAATATTTGAATTTTAAGTTATTAAATAATAAAACATCAATATTTGTTGATAAAAAAGTTTTTGAAGATATTATTGGTTTTCTAGATGAATCAATTTCAGGTGTTAAAATAAATAAATCAAATATTGATGTTTCTTTTTTGCCTGAAGAAAATAATGTTTACATTGTTATAGATATAAGAGTTTCTAAAAATGTAAAAGTATCAGAAAAAGTAAATCAAATTAAAAACAAAATTGAGGTTCATACAGAATTATTACTTGGTATAAAACCAAAAAATATAATTATTAATTGTATTGATATTTTTTAGACTATTACATAATTTATGAAAGTTTTGTGTAACTTAATTTTTATTTAACACATTTTTAAAATAAAAAAGATTATTTTTTTGGTCTTTTTTTTTTTTTTTCATTAAAACTCTTATTTTATAATAATAATTAATAAGTAAGAACTAAATAAAAAAAAATAAAAAAAATTTTGTTTTATTTTATTTTTTTTTTATATTTTTTTAAAATAAAAAAATTTTTTTTTTTTTTTTTTTTTTTTTTTTTTCATTTAAACTACTAATTGAAGATAACAATTAATAAGGAGGAACTAGATGAAAGTAAATAAAAAAAGTTTATTAATATCTTCAGCAATTTTAGGTTCTATTGCTGTTTTAGCAGTACCAATTACAATAATTGCAATATCAAATGATTCTGTTAAAAAAAATGAACAAGATTTAATAAAAAGTCCAATTGTATCAATAAGTGGTCAAGTAAATGAAAATATGTCAAATTCTCCACAAAAAGAAGAAGGAACCCAATTAGGTTTTAAAATAGAACATTTGAAAAATACTATAAACATAGATTCTATAGAACAATATAAAATTACTATTATCAATGATGATAAATATGGAATACTAACATTTGAAGATGGATTAGATACAAAAATTGTTACTCCAGGAGAAAAAATTAAACTAAAAGTGCAAATAAAAGATGAGTATAAAAGTTCATATACAGTTGTTAATCTAAGTGTTTTTGATGAATTAAATCCTAATTATTCATTAGGCATCACTAAATTAGATGAAAACAATTATGAATTTATAATGCCAGATGGAGGAGACGAAGGTAAATGATTTTATCAATCTGGAAATATTTTTGCAAAAATTACATATGGTCTTAAAAAAATAGGACAATGAGAATTTGATTTTAGATCAAAACATTATGTTTTAAATATAACAGAAGATGATTTTATTTATGATGATATAGAAAATCCGGAATTAAAAATAAAACAATATCCTACAGGTGAATTTGTTGTGTATAGAATTCAAATGAATAATCATAATATTAAAATCAAAAATATGACCATTCCAAAAAATGTTCAATTTGAAATTTGTAATACTTATGATGATGGTTATGAAACAACAGATAATAGTCCTGTATTAGGAGTAGTTAATAGAGGAAAAGGAATAGTTCAAGAAGGAGCAGCTGGTATTTGAAGAGGTGTAAGAGCAACGTTTTGAGCTTCATCTGCGTTTGGTTGAGGATTAAATTCATATGCAGATTCAAAATATGATGCTGACTAATTCTTTATTAAAGAAAATAAATATAAAAAAATCTCATTAAATGAGATTTTTGTTTATTCATTAATTCATTTAGAAGAAACATTAACAGGCATAATTTGAACTTTTGTATTGTAGTAATAATATGAATATTTTTTATATCTATATTTTTTATAAATTTTTCTTCCAGTTATTTCAAAGTATAAAATCAAAATAATTCCTAACACTAAGAAAATGATAGCTAAAATTAAGTATCAATATTCAAAATCAGTTGAGGTTCTAAGTGGTTCCATAATTATTCTAACTAATCCATAATATACAAGATAAATTCCACCTGTAGTTCCCGGTTTTGTTATTTGAAAATTCAATAACCATCATACAATTACAAAATACCCTATAAAAGATGTTAAGGATTCAATTAAAAATAAGGGAACTCGGAATTGTCCATCAATATACATGTTTAAAGAAATTCCTTGTCCTAATCACTTAATGGAATCATAACTTGTTGCTGCTCCATATAATTCATGATTTGTAAAATTTCCTCATCTTCCGATAGCCTGACCCAATAGAACGTTAGGAAGTATTAAACCAAAAGCTTTTCTTATATCAACAACATTCCTTTTTCTTCTTAAATATAATAAGTCAATTACTGTTGGTAAAAATACTCCACCTTGAATTGATAATCCTCCATCTCAAATTGCATATCACCTTTCGAGTGATTCACCATTAATGGCAGTTTCAATAATTCAAAACAATCTAGCTCCAATAATTGCTGAAGGAATAGTGATTATTACTATCACAAGAAAAATGTCAGTAGGAAATTTATTTTTCTTCCAAAAATAAAATACTGAAATAACAGAAGCAATAATACCAAGAAGCATTGTAAAAGGATATACTCTAAAATCACCAACTAAATTGATAGCTTCTCCTGGCATTCAATCTTTAATTGATCCCATCAATCCTCCTTCTTACAAAACTAAAAATATAATAATATTGAATATATTATTGTTCTATAAATTATAATAAATTTATGTCTTTAAAATTAGAAACAAGTTTTAAACCTTCTGGCGACCAACCTAAAGCAATAAAGGAATTAGTAAAAGGTATAAAAGAAGGTAAAAAGAATCAAGTTTTGTTAGGTGTTACAGGTAGTGGTAAAACATTTACTATTGCTAATGTCATAAATCAAGTTCAAAGACCTGTCATTGTCTTGTCGCATAATAAGACATTGGCATCACAATTGTATTCAGAATTAAAAACTTTTTTTCCTAATAATAATGTTGAATATTTTGTATCCTATTTTGATTATTATAGACCTGAAGCTTATCTACCTAAAACAGATGTTTATGTTGAAAAAACATCAAAAACAAATCATGATTTAGAAATGATGAGAATGTCAACGATGAATTCTTTATTAACTTCAAGAGACACTATTGTTGTAGCCTCTGTGGCTGCAATTTATGGTGCCAACAGACCAGAAGAATATGAAGAATCATTTTTTACAATAAATGTCAATGATAAAATCAAAAGAAATGATTTTTTTATGACATTAGTTAAAAATCAATATCGTAGAAATCAACTTTCAATTGAAACTGGTGAATTTAGTGTTAAAGGAGATATAGTTGAAATAGCTCCTGGTTGAACAACTGATTACAATTTACGAATTGAATTATTTGATGACCAAATTGAAGCAATTTCAAAAATTGATCCATTAACAAAAAAAGTTATATCTAAAGAAGCAAAAGCTTTAATATTCCCTGCTAGTTCCTACGTTATTCAATCTGAAAATATTAATGGAACAATTGAATTAATAGAACTAGAATTAGAACAAAGATTAAAAGAATTTCAAAAAAAAGAAAAACATCTTGAGTTTCAAAGATTAAAAGATAGAACTAAAAATGATATAGATTCATTAAAAGAATTTGGTTACTGTTCTGGAATTGAAAACTATTCAAGACATATTGATAGAAGAAAAGAAGGTGAAAAACCATATACACTTTTAGATTATTTACCCAAAGATACATTGATGATAATTGATGAATCCCATATGATGATACCTCAATTAAATGGTATGTATAATGGGGATAGATCAAGAAAAATGAATCTTGTTGAATATGGTTTTAGACTTCCTTCTGCTCTTGATAATAGACCACTTAAATTTGAAGAATTTCAAGAATATGATTTCCAAAAAATATTTATTTCTGCTACTCCTGCTGAATATGAATTGGATTTAACAAGTGGAGAAATAGTAACCCAATATATTAGACCTACAGGTCTTCTAGATCCAATAATTGAAGTTCATCCATCAAAAAATCAGGTTGATGATATGTATGATGAGATTTTAAAACAAATCGAAAAAAAATCAAGAACTATTATTGTTACAACTACTAAAAAAACAGCAGAAGAATTAACAAAATTTTTTCAATCAAAAAAAATTAAAATTGCTTATATTCACTCTGAACATAAAACACTAGAAAGAAATGAAATTTTAAGAAAACTTAGAAAAGGTATTTATGATGTTGTTATAGGAATTAATCTTTTAAGAGAAGGTATTGATTTACCAGAGGTAAGTTTAATAATGGTATTAGATGCTGACAAAGAATCATTTTTTAGATCTAAATCATCTCTTATTCAAATTGTCGGTAGAGCTGCAAGAAATATAGATGGACGTGTTATTTTTTATGCCGATTCAATTAGTAAAAGTATGAAAGCTACAATTGATGATAATCAAATGAAAAGGAAAATTCAAATTAAATATAATAAAGATAATAACATTACACCAAAAACAATTTCTAAACCTATTTTTGAACCAATTCAAGGTCATGATATTTCTAATGCAATTGAATTAATTCAAAAGCAAAAATCTAATTCAAAAGCTAAACAGGAACAAACAAAAAATATTATTGATAGTTTAAGAAAAGAAATGAAAAAAGCAGCTAGTGATTTAAATTTTGAAAGAGCAACAGAATTAAGGGATTTGATTTTGGAATTAGAATCAGAGGAGTAAAATTTTGTATAATTAAAAGATATGATTTTTAATAGAAAAAAATTATTTGTTTCTTCTTCAATATTAATAATGATTCCTTCTTTTTTTGTTGTGTCTTGTTCTTCTCAATCAAGTGATGAATTACTCGAACAAACTACTCAATTAAATGATTTTTTGTCAAATAATGCAAATAGTTTAAAACCAAAAACTGATAATTCAAATACAACTATAGGTATCAAAAATTTTGTTAATATTTCATCTTGAAAAAATTTTGATGATTTTTTAAATCAAATTAATAAATACATTGATATAAGTGATGAACTTCAAACAAAATTAAAAGAAAATAATAACTCTATTTACAATAAAATCAAAAGAGTTGTAATTCAACCAATAGAAGGTAAAACAAGTTTGACTGTTATTTTTTATTTAGGAAATTCAAATACTGACAAAAACTTAGTTTCTAAAGTAGTAGAAAATGCTTTAGAATCAAATTTTTCATATGAAAACAAATTGGATATTGTTATTCCTGAAAGTCAAAGTTTTATATCAAAAGATAAATTTAATGATTTATGAAAAAATGCTATAGATAAAAAAGACAATAGTTCTTTAAATGAATTGCTTAAAGAAGCATTTGGAAATAATGATGAAACAATTAATAAAATTTCTTCAAATAGAGATAATTTTAGATTTGAAAAAAATTCAAATTATCAAATTACTATAACTATTTTACAAAGTGGAATTAGTAATGGTTTTATATTTAATATATCTGGTAGCACTTCTATTAATGGTTTTAATAATGTTGTGACATCTAATTCACTTGTTAATGAGTAAAAAATTATGATTTTAAAAGATGAAATAATTCTAGAAGTTAATTATCAAGAGAGAATAGATAAATTTATTTCTGATAATACAGATATATCAAGAAATGAAATCAAAAATATTATTCTTGACTATGGTGTTTATGTTGATGATTCAGTAGAAGTGAGAAAACCAAATTTTATTGTTAAACCTGGTCATGTAATTAAGATAACTAAAAAAATAGATAATAAAGAGTACAACATCAAACCTCAAAATATTCCTTTAGATATTGTTTATGAAGATCAACATATTGTTGTTATAAATAAACCTTCAGGTCTAGTCGTTCATCCAGCTCCAGGTAATTATGATAAAACTCTTGTTAATGCACTTCTTTATCATTTTAAGGACTTATCTGATTTAAATGGTCCTATTAGACCAGGAATCATTCATCGACTAGATAAATATACATCAGGCTTAATAATTGTTGCAAAAACAAATGAAGCTCATCGTTATTTTGCTGATCTAATAAAAGAACACAAAGTAAATCGTGAATACAAAGCAATAGTAAAAGGAATAATCAATAATGAGGTTTTACATATTGATCTTCCAATTGGAAGAAATCCAAATGATCGTCAAAAAATGATGGTAACTAAAATTAATTCGAAAAATTCATATACAGATGTTTATTTACTATATAAATATCAAAAATATTCACTTGTTAGATGTGTTCTAAAAACAGGTAGAACTCATCAAATAAGAGTTCATCTAAATTATATTAATCATCCTGTTTTAGGGGATGATTTATATGGACAGTATATTGATGATTTTAGACAACGATTACATGCTTATAAAATATCTTTTAAACATATTGATGGTCAAAATTTAGTTTTTGAAGTTGATTATCCAAAAGAGTTTTTTGAAAATATAGAGGGCATTTATAGACCAGAAGGTGAGTAATTAATAATATTAAACTATTTTGATATTAGAGAAAAGTTTTGATATTTTTTTAACAATTTCATAATATATTATTTTGTGTTTTAAAATAAATTTGATACTGTAGAGTTATTTTTAAAATCACAACTTATAGGTTGTAGTTTTTTATATCATTTTTATGATTTATTTCTATAATAAATTTATATGCATAATTTAGCTACTGAAAAGAACTTAAATAGAGAAATACATGAAAATATTGTAGAAATAAAAAATTTCACAAAGAAATTTAAAAATTTTATTTCAGTTGACAATATTTCATTCAATATTAAAAAAGGTTCTATTCATGGGTTTATAGGACCAAACGGTTCTGGAAAAACTACAACTATAAAATCAATGATTGGTGCTTATATTATTGATGATGGTAACATATTAATTAATGGACATAAAGCTTCATCGGTAGAAGCAAATAAATTAATAGGTTACATTCCTGAAAAATCAGTTTTTCCTGATCATCTAACTACTTATCAATATTTAGTACAAATGGCTCAACTTTCTGGATTAACCAAAAGCCAAGCTGTAAATATAGTAAAAGATAAACTAATTGAAACTAATTTATGAGAGCATCGAGATAAAAAACCAAAATATTTTTCATCAGGGATGCAAAAGAAAGTGCTTCTAATTCAATCATTATTAATTGACGCTCAGCTTTTAATTTTTGATGAACCTGCAGCAAATCTTGATCCATTAGCAAGAAATGAATTATTTAACAAGATAATTGAATTAAAAAAGCAAGGTAAGACAGTTTTAATTTCCTCACATATATTGACTGAGCTTGAAAAAATTGTTGACTCAGTAACTTTTATTTATTATGGAAGACTTTTATTTAGTGGTTCAGTAGATGAATTAATGAATAAATACAAAGGTTATTTATTTATTAAAACTGATGATTTAGAAAGAACAAAACAAGTTCTAGAAATTAATGGGTTTAAAAGTATTGTAATTGATAATGATCAATTAATTATTAGTAACACCCTTAAAACTGATGAAAAAATAATTGTTTCTTTATTAATTGATAATTTCATTTCTATAAAATACATTAATAAAATTGATTTAACTTTCATTTATAATCAATTTATTAACAATAAGTCAACATAAAATTTACATTTAATTTTTAAATTAAATGTTGTATAATAAATTAGCGTATTTTATTTATTTAAGAGGAACTTTAAAAACTTAACCAAAAATATGGAAAGGGTTGATCTTTTATGAGACAAACTACTATTGTTAAACATAAAGAAGTTAACAAAAAATGATACATAATTGATGCTGAAGGTCAAGTATTGGGTAAATTAGCAACTTTATGTGCTTCTTATTTACGTGGAAAAAATAAACCAACATTTACTCCTAATGTAGATATGGGTGATAATATCATTGTTATTAATGCTGATAAAATAGTACTTACTGCAAATAAAGAACATAATAAAATTTACTACCACCATTCTGGTTATCCTGGTGGTTTAAAATCAACTACACCTGCTGAATTAAGAGCAAAAAAACCAATTGCTATTATTGAAAAAGCAGTTAAAGGTATGATTCCACACACTAAATTAGGTGCTAAACAATTTAAGAACTTACATGTTTATGCTGGACCAGAACATAAGCATGAGGCACAAAAACCAGAAAAATTAGAGGTTAAATAATTATGGCAGATATGAAATTTCATGGATTAGGTAGAAGAAAATCATCTTCAGCAAGAGTTACTATTAAAAATGGAAGTGGTAAATTCTTAATTAATAAAATTGAAGCTAAACAATATTTAAAATCAGATATTTTAATTAAAGATGCTTTACAACCATTAGAAATTATTGAACAATTAAATCAATGAGATATTAATGTAAATGTTTCTGGTGGAGGATTAAGTGGACAAGCAGGTGCTATAAGACTAGGAATTGCAAGAGCTCTTGTAAAAGTTAGTGAAGATTATAAACCTAAACTTAAAAAACAAAAAATGTTAACAAGAGATGCAAGAGTTAAAGAACGTAAAAAACCTGGTCTTAGAAAAGCCAGAAGAGCTCGTCAATTCTCAAAACGTTAATTCAAAAATTACTTTTATTTTAAATTGTCAGCATTTGTGTTTAATATACATGGTTGACATTTATTATGCGAGCGTAGCTCAGCTGGTTAGAGCACACGACTGATAATCGTGAGGTCGATGGTTCAAGTCCATTCGTTCGCACCATATACCAAAAAGGTACCAATACAAAAACATTATTTATTATATTTGTCAATTATTACTTTTGATAATTTTAATGCTTCATCAATAGCTTGATCCATATTAATATACTTATAAAGTCCCATTCTTCCACAAACATATAAATTTTTAAACTGTTTAGAATATTCTAAATATTTATCATATTTAGTTCTAGCTTCATTAGTTGCTAATGGATAATAGGGTTCATTTCATTTATCACTTTTACTATCGTATGCGCCAGGAAATTCTTTACTAATTACCGTTTTATCAGATTTTTGAAATGTCATATTCTTGTATTCAGTTATCCTTGTCATTGTTGGATGAGCTGGATAATTAACAACAGCAGTTGTTTGGTACTGATCTTTATTTAAAGTTTCAAATTCAAAGTGCAATGAGCGATAATCTAGTGGACCAAATTTATCATGAAATAATTTATCTAATGGACCACTATAAATAACAATTACATTTTCATTATTATTTACTAGTAACTTATTATTTTTAAATTGTATTAACGAAATTGCATCAGTGTTTAAATTGATCTTAATATTTTTATGATCTAAAATTCGTTCAATTGTTTTTGTATATCCATCTTCAGGTATTCCTTCATATTTATCATTAAAATATGTATTTCGATAAGAAAGAATAATTGGGATTCTTGCTGTTACAGACTCATCAATTTCATTAGGTTTTAATTCTCACATTTTAGTCGTATAGTTTAAAAATAAATTTTCATAAACAAATTTAGCAACTTTTTGAATTAGTTCATCATTAACTTTTTTTAGTTCAAGAATTGGAACTGAATCTCTATTAGGAAATAACTCAATTAATTTACTTTTAATTTTCTCTGCTTCATTAGGAAAACAAATATCAATAGATTTAAAATTAAAAGGAATGGGAACAAGTTTATTATCAACATATCCTTCTACAATATTTTTAAATGAATTTAATTTTCAGAATTGATTCATGAATTCTATGACATTTTCTTTTGAAGTATGAAATATATGTGGTCCATATTTATGAATTAAAACATTATCTTTTTCATAATCATACATGTTTCCACCTATATGTGGTCTTTTCTCATATATATTTACATTAAAGTTTAATTCTGCTAATTTTCTAGCAATTGTAGCACCCGTAATACCAGAACCTATAATAATAAAATTAATATCATTTTGTTTCATAAAGATAAATTATAATTGATAAATCTATTTAACTTTTTTCTTTGATACTTCTATAGTTACTGTTTTTGTTTTTGATGACAATAAAAAAGAAGTAAAAATAGTTTGTATTCTTTCTATAGTTGAAAAAATTAGGCGATATATTTGTGATATTTGATATCCAATTATTTCGTTATCTTTATATAACTTTCTACTATTTTTTTGATATTCTTCATATTTAGATTCAAATTCAGAATTTAAGTCATCAAAATCATCAATTTTTCCATTATCTGCTTTTTTATACAATTTAATTGATTTTTCAATGTAATTTAAATAGAAATTAGCAATATTTTTTAAAGAATCAACTATCAATTTATCAAAATTATTTCTTACAATAATTTTAGCTATTGATTTGGCATATTCACATGATCTTGAAATGTCTTTTGCAGAATAGATTATAAAAATAATAAATCTTAAATGATTTGCTCTAGGATCATCTTTTGAAATTGTTCAAATACATTCATCTAATAATTCATCTTCCATTAATTTAGATCTATTTAATCTTCTTTCAGTATTATCTAAAATTTTGATTTTATCTTCTTCAGTATATTTATCAATATCATTTCAAAGTTTAAAATGGATTTCATGTGCAAGTAGTAAATAAGAAAGTATTAATTCTTTTAGTTTTTTTTCACTTTTTAGCAAAATATTGTAATTTGTTGACATATTAATTTATCCAATCCTTCCATTAATATAATCTTTAGTTTTTTTATCTTTAGGTCTAAGAAATATTTGTTTTGTTTTTCCTTTTTCAATTATTTTACCTTGATAGAAAAAAATTGTTTCATCACTAATTCTTTGTGCTTGTGTCATTGAATGTGTTACTATGATAATAGTATATTTTTCACTTAATTTTAGAATTAATTCCTCAATTTTAGCAGTAGCAATTGGATCAAGGGCAGAAGTAGGTTCATCCATAAGTAGAATTTCTGGTTCTAAAGCAATTGCTCTTGCAATACATAATCTTTGTTGTTGTCCTCCAGATAAACCTGTCCCTAAATCATTTAAATTATTTTTTACTTCGTCTCATAAAAAAGTATTAATTAAAGCTTGCTCAACAATTTTATCTAATATTTCTTTATCATAAATTCCATTAGATTTAGGACCATATGCTACATTTTCATAGATAGAGATTGGAAAAGGTGTTGGTTTTTGAAAAACCATTCCTACTTTTGATCTTAATAAAGTTGTAGGGAATTTTTTTGACCTTATATTTTTTCCTTCTAAAAAAATGTTTCCTTCTCTAATTACACCTTCAATTTCATCATTCATTCTATTTAATTCTTTTAAAAAAGTTGATTTACCACATCCTGATGGTCCAATAAGAGCAGTAACTTTATTTAATTTTATTTCTGTATTAATATCAAACAATGCTTGTTTAGCACCATTTTTGTATCATAGTGACAAATTTTGAATTTCAAAAACATTTTGTTTATTTTCTGTTTCTAATTTCTCAATAAAAGGTATTGAATTTTTCTCATTTTTTTTTCAATTAAATTTAAAAAATTTCATTAATTAATTTTATTATAAAAGTAATTTTAAAAATAATAAATTTTGTTCATGTGAAAAGTCAAATATAGAACTTTTTTAAAATTTTATATACCTAAATTACCATTTAATCTTTGAATAATATTGTCTTATTGTTATTAAGTAATTTATTTTGTCTAATAATAAAAAAACATACTTATAATTCTTTAAACACAATCATAAGCGTTTTAAAACATTTATATAATTGAATTTTTATGTTAAATAGTAAGAATGTTAAAATATTTTTGTAAAAAATTTACACTTTTTTATATTTTTGATATGATTTTATTAATATAAGGAGTATTAAATGTTAATATCTTACAGTATTTCTAATTTTATGTCTATT
>CAYURK010000011.1:0-18093 GCA_964447225.1 uncultured Metamycoplasma sp. | reverse complement strand
AAATGATTTTATTTTTATTATCTAATAAAACAGAGTAAATATGTCCTTCTAAATGATTGATAGGAATTAAAGGTTTATTTAAAATTTGGCTAATAGCATGAGCAAATAATTCTCCCATTTGTAAAGCTCCAATTAATCCTGGTTCTTTAGTATACGCAATATAGTCGATTTTTAATAAATCATATTGTTGCTTTAGTTGTTCAAGCAAAACATAAAAATTTTGATAATGTTCTCTTGAAGCTATTTCAGGAACTGTACCTCCATATTTTTTGTGAATATCTATTTGAGATATTTTTAAATAAACTAAAACTTTTAAATTATCAACAATTGCAATTGAAGTATCATCATGTGATGATTCTATACCTAAAACAACCATTATTTTTTAATGACTCCTATTTGTGGACTAATGACATAGTAAGGTAGTAATTCTTCCAAATTTATTAATTTAAATATATCAATGTATTCATTAAAATTATCTAATATATCTTTGTAGTTAATTAACTTTTCCTTTTTGCTTTTATCTACAACATCAATTTCTTTCCCATTAAAATAATATGATTTATTTTTTGTAGCTTTAATATAAAATCTATTTGCAAAAAATATTTTCTTATTTTGTTTACTTAAAATATCAAAAGTATTTGACACATATATTTGAATATTAGAATTTAGTTGAGCTAATGTTCTAACATATAAAAGACTAATTCTTGATCCTGTAAATGTCCCTGGACCCAAATTAATGTATATTTGTGTAATTAAATTTACATCTATTAGATCAAAAAAATTGATAATTTCTTCTACTTTGTATTTAGTTTCAACATTACTACTAAATGATGTTTTATTATTTTTATCAATAATTGCAGCAACAAATCTTTCCTGAGTAGAATCAATAAATAATTTCATTTTGTGTTAAAACTCCAACAATTAAATAGTTAATCATATTTATTATACATTATGTTTATTGATATAAATTTCAAAACACTATTTCATTCATGTTATTTTATATTTTCTGCTACTTTCATCATTAAATATAATTTCTACTTGAAATCCAAAGTCAAATTTTTGATTCAATTTTTCTGCTCATTCAATTATTACTAATTTATCATCAAAATAGTCTTCATATGATTCTAATGTTTGTCCTTCTAAATTGTATGCATCTATATGAACCATTTTTTCATATACAAACATTTTATTAAAAGAAGGTGAAACCACTTCCTTTAATTCACCTAATTGCTTTGCAATAGCTTTGACTAAAGTCGTTTTTCCAGATCCTATATCTCCTTTTAAAAATATAAAATTTTTATTTTCAACTAATGTCATATTTAATATTAATGAAGCTATTAAATCTATTTCATTTAATGATTTTATTATTTCTAATGAAGATTCTTTTTTCATTGTTACTTATATTCACCTTTTTTAATTGCTAATAATTTTTTTTGTTTTTCTATTTCAGATTTAATAGCTTCAAAAAAATCTTTGTCTTGATTTTGTATAGGAATTAAATATTTTATTTTCTTACCTGACCTAAGAACTAATTTTCTAATTCTATCATTTTTTATCATTAAGAAAAGTTCCAAATCTTTTAATTGTCTTTTTGAAATAATATATTTAAAAAATCATATTAATTCTATTATTAAAGAATATGCAGGTAAAATTCAAATTAGTGATGATATTATTATAGTTTCTACATAACCTAAAATAGGATATAAAGTAAAAACAAGACAAATAACTAAAGCAATAATCAAAGTTGAAATTAGCATTACAAATGTTTGTCTAAATAAATATCTATAATATAAAATAGTTTGAATTTTCATTATGTTTTATAAATGTTTTAGTTTAAATGTTCCATCTTCATTTCTAATGAAATCACCATCAATAGTTAACAACTTATATGTTTCACCTTTTTTTGTCGCAATAATATCATCAAAGTCTTGACTATCATTTTTAGCTCACTCTGCTGACAATTCTTTTTCTACTTGCTCAAAAATTTCATTAAATGTAAAATCATCTCGTTTTGATTTATTCATGAATTCTTTAATAACAGACAATATTGTTTTCATATATTTACATCCTTTCTGGTGCTGAAACTCCTAATAATTTTAAACCATTTTTTATAATAATGCTACATGCTTTTGATAAAGCAATTAATTCTTTTTCACGATCTGAACCAATAATTTTAGAATTAGAATAAAGTGAATTGTATTCTCTAGATAAATCAATTAAATATTGAGCTAATAAATGAACTTTGTAATTAGAAGAAATTTGCTCAATTAAATCTGGAAACTTATTCATTAATGATATTAATGAGTATTCACTTGGTAGATAATTTGCATTATCTAATTTTTTGTCACTACTAAATTTAGATTTATTAACTAGTTGTGTAATTCTAGCATGAGCATATTGAATACCAAATACGGGATTATCATTTGTTTTTAAATTTGCTAAATCTAAATCAAAATCAATGGTTGAATTATTAGATCTATTAACTAAAAAAAATCTTGTTGTATCTTTACCGACTTGATCAACTAATTCTGACATCCACAATGAAGTACCTTTACGCTTAGACATTTTTAGTTCTTGTCCATCTTTAATTAGTCTAACTAGTTGAACTGTTAATACTGTTAATAAATTATTTTTGTGACCTTGAAGTTCTAAAGCAGTTTCTACACGCTTTATGTATCCTATATGATCTGCTCCTCAAATATCTAATAATTTAATTGGTTTTGGTTCTCTTATTGCTTTTATATTATGATAAATGGTATCCGAAAAAAAATATGTATGAGAACCATCTGATTTTATTAAAACCCGATCTTTATCATCACCAAATTTTGTTGTTTCCATTCATATAGCTCCATCTTTTTCATAAGTACCTTTTAAATTTTTTAAATGATATTTATCCATATTGTTTTCATATAAAGATTTTTCAGAAAACCAAATATCAAATTCAACACCCATTTTCTTTAAATCAATTTTTATTTGATTAAGCATTATATTTGTAGAAATAACTTTTAATTCTTCTTTACATTCATCATAAGGAACATTTAAGAACTTATCTTTGTATTTTTCAATTATTTTTTTTGCTCCTCACACAATATCTTGACCAGCATAAGAATCTTCAGGTAATTCCATATTGCTTCCCAATTCTTGATGATATCTTACATATATTGAAATAGCTAATCTATCAATTTGATTTCCAGCATCATTTATATAATATTCCCTTACAACATTGTAACCAGCATAATCAAGAATATTGCATAATGAATCTCCTAAAGCAGCTCCTCTTGCATGAGCAACATGTAAAAATCCCGTAGGATTTGCTGAAACATATTCATTATTTATTGTTTTCCCATTTTTAGGTTTTCTTCCAAATTCTTCTTTACTAATTATAGTTTTTACAATATTTGAATAATAATCATCACTCAAATAAAAATTGATGAAACCTGGTCCCATTATTTTTATATCTTTAATTTGTAATTTAGATTTATTAAATTTATTAACTATTTTTTCAGCTAATTCTTTTGGATTTAATGAAAGTTTTTTAGCAGATATTAAGGCAATATTAGATGTATATTCTCCAAACTCTAAATTTGAAGGTTTAGTTACACTAATTTCAAACTCACCTCAATTATTTTGTTCAAAAATTTTTTTTAATTCATCTGCAATTTTTTTATCCATTTTTACCTTTCATCTTCAACCACATAAAATACTTGATCATCAATTCAAACAGTAGAATTAGATCAAACTTTTGAACCCCTTTTTAAATTAGATTGATTATCAACACGAATGTCATGTGATTTAATAAAAAACTTTGACTGTCCTCCTGTATCAACAAGATTTAGTTTTTTAACTAATTGACCTAATTTAATATATTTTCCTTCTATTTTAACTTTCATTTTTTTCCTCCATTAAGATATCATAGGACTAATAATTTGCTTATTGTTTGATTTTTCGCTATCAATCAATATTAATTCATTAGGTTTTGTTAGGTTTATATTAATTTTATCATTAAAAACGTTTATCGCTTCTTTTAAAAATTTAAAATTAATAACTATTGAAATTTCTTCTCCTTCAAATTCAAAATCATTTGATTGAATAATTACTTTTGTACGACCAATTTCCTCAGCTTGAGTTGATAAATTAATTTCATTTGAAGTGATTGATATGTATATCTTATTATAAGAATTATCATTACTAGAAATTATTGATGCTTTTGATATTGCATTATTTAAAACATTTTTGTCTATTATTAGTTTTTTTGTAAAGTTAGTTTGAAACAACTGATCAATATTCTTATATGGTGCTTCAATAATTTTTGATTGATAATTTGTATTGTTATGTATTAAATTTATTTTATGCTCATTTACATATAAGATAACATCAGAGTCAACACTGATCGGAACAAAATTTTTTAAATTTTTATTCATTACTGTTATATCAAAACTAAGATCTCTATCATCATTAATTTTAATTATTTCTCTTGCTAATCTAAAACTGTCAGTTGCACTAATGTACAGTGTTCCTTTCTCATATTTTAAGTTTACTCCAGATAATATGATTTCATCATTTGTCTGAGAGGTTGCAAAAATTACATTATCAATAGCTTTTTTAAGTTTGTTGGCATTTACTTTAATTTTTGTTCCGTATAGTGAAAAGTCTATATTAGGATAATCATCTATTTGCAAAAGATTAATTTCAAATTTATCATTTTCATTCATTATATATAAAACGTTGTTATTTGAATATATTTGAATTTTTCCTGAACATTTTTTTATTATGTTAATAAATAAACTAGATGGTATTAGAAATGATCCTATTGTTTCAATATTAATAATGTTACCATTTTCTATTTTATCTTCAATTGAAAAATATCCGTTGGAACCTTTGATAATTATCATTTCATCTAAAACATTAATATAAAAATTTCTTAAATGAACATATATATTGTTAACATCTATTGCTTTAATAACATTTTCAAGTGTTTTAAGTAGTATATCTTTATCAATTGTGAAATTCATTTTTTATATTTTAATATAAATTTTTATTTGTTTTATATTTAGTTTTAATAATAAGATATTGTTAAAATGTGTAAATATTGAGAATGATGCTTATTTTATAATATAAAATTATGTGGAAAACAATGTTAATAAATTTACATTAAGATAATAAAAAACCACCAAACACAATACTTCTTGATGTGGCTGCTTCATTTCTGTTCTGACCAAGTTACAAGGTTACTGTTTTGATGGCATTTTTATTATATAGTAATTATTCAGGTTTTTTTAATGTTTTAAACATATTTGATTTGTATACTTCAACTCCAGGTTGATTAAAAGGATTTATTTTTAATAGAAGACCACTCATAGCAACAGCTCTTTCAAAGAACATTATTAAACTTCCTAATGAAGCTTCTGAAGAATCACTAATTAATATGTGTATGTTAGGTACTTTTCCAATAATTGAATGAGCATCTATTGTAGATTCAAAAGCTATTTCATTAATTTCATGAATAGTTTTTTCAGCTAGGTAATTTAAATTATCATCATTTTCTTCTTCTGGCAATTCAAACATTTTAAAATCTAATTTTGGATTTTTAACTGTAATAATTGTTTCAAATAATATTTTTGATCCTTCTTGAATGAATTGTCCTAGTGAATGTAAATCAGTTGTAAAAATAGCGGAATGAGGTAACAACCCTTTTTCTTGTTTGCCTTCTGATTCTGCAAAAAGTTGTTTTCACCATTCTAAAAAATATTTGTGATTATTTTCATAAGAAACTAATAATTCGACTTGTAATTTTTTTTGAGTGTATAAAATGTAACGTGCTACTGCATATTGGTAGGCAATATTTATGGATAGGTCATCCGATTTAAATATTTCGTTGGCTAAATTAGCTCCATTAATAAGTTTTTTGATATTTAATCCATAACATGCAAAAGGAAACAAACCTACAGGAGTTAAAACACTAAATCTTCCTCCTATATCTTCTGGAATAATAAATTTTTCATATCCTTCTTTATCAGCTAATTTTGTTAGTAATCCTTTGGTAGCATCAGTAGTTACAAAAATATATTTGTTTGCATTATTTTTTCCAATTTTATCTTCAAGCATTTTTTTAAATAGTCTAAAAGCTATAGCAGGTTCTAATGTTGTTCCTGATTTAGAAATAACATTAATTGCAAATTTTTTATTTTCAACATATTTTAGTTTTTGAATTAAATCATATGAAGAAAGAGAATCTCCTGCAAAAACGATTTGTATTTTTTGCTCTTTATCTGGATAATTTCCCATTACAAAATCAATACCCGCTTTAACACCTAGATATGATCCACCAATACCTATTACAACCAATACTTCTATATTTTCATCATGTAATTTTTTTGCAATTTTTTCAATTCTTTGTATTTCATTTGGGTGAATATTTTCAGGTAGATCTTTTCAACCTAGAAAAGTAGATCCATTACATTCATATTTTTCTATTTGTTCACTAATTGTTTTCACTTTGTCAGAATATTTTAAAATTTCTTCTATTTTTAAGTCTGCTTTATTAAAATTAATTTTTATTTCTTTCATTTTTTAACCTCGCTTACAGTAAAGTTTAATAAACCATTAAAATTGTTTTCATTCTGCTCTAGTTCTATAGTGAATTCAAATGGATTCTTTAAGTAAAAAGGTCTTTTTTCTTTGAAAGAAAAATACAAGAGACCAGACCTATCAATTTTCTTTAAGACCAAATAAAGAATATCACCAACAAAAATTATTTTGTTTAAATCTTTTATAAAATAATCACTGGTTTCATTTATATATACAATACCCTTAGTTCCATTACTAGTTTCTACTTCAAAAAAATTTTTATTAATACCTGTAACTTTGCAAAGTAATGAAAGACCTATTTTTTTATAATAATCAATTTTTTTTATCACACTAACTATAAATTATAATGTTTTTTCAAAATTATGATATTTTAATTCCTTGATATTTATTAATTTCAAAGAAATTATCTCCCAATTTTCTCTTTAGTTTAAAAATCAATTGGTCTATCGCTCTTGAATTAATTTTGTTATTAATACCATAAATATGTTTAAATAATTTATTTTTAGAAATATATTTCTTATCTTTATAATATTTTTGTACTAAAATTGCTAGTATTTCAAATTCTCTAGCTGTAATTTTTATTGTTTTGTTATTTACAACAACTACTCTTTTAATTAGATCAATAATTATTCCATTTTTATTCAAAATAGTGTTTTTGTGTGAAGTATCTCATTTTCTTCTTAACAATGAAAATATTTTTCATTTTAAATAATTGTGTGAGTCATCATAATATTCATTATTGGTATAAATAATATCATCTGCACCGTTTTTAAAATATTTAATATCATCATTTTCAATTTTATTTTTTATTAAAATAAGTTTAAAGTCATTGTTTTGATCATGCATTTGTGAATATAAGTTTCAAGCAAAAATATTTTCATAATCTTTGATAAAATCCACAAAAATAAAATCAACAATAAATTCAAATTTTAGATTTGATTCTTTTAATCTTTTCATAATTTCTTCATGATTCATAAACACGATATTAATATTCAAATATAAAGAAATATAATCAAAATATTGTTCAAAACTTTCAATATTAGAATTTTCATTCAAAATGAATACTATATTTATTTTTTCTTTTGAAATGAATTTTTCTTTGATCATAGTTGAATATATTATATATTTATTTATTATGAAAGAACAAATGAGTGAAATAACTGGAATAACATTAAACATTTATGATAAAAATGAACATGATGTTGTAATAAAAGTGTTATCAAAAAATCGTATCATTTTTTTTCTCGTGAAGGGATTTCACAAATTAGAAAGTAAAAATAGATTAAACATTTTTATTGGATCTATAAGTACTTTTGAATTTTTTAATAAATATAATTATGGTGACACTTATTTACTAAAAAAAGCTACAATTCTAAATTCATTAGAATTAAATAGTAATAAACCTATATTAGAAAAATTATTTTACCTATTTCAAGAATTAGAGGAGTCATCAGAACAATTTTTCCAAACATATTTGAATTATGTTAAAGAAGAAGATGTTTATTTTAAGTATTATTTAATTACTTATTTAACTTTTTTTGTTTTATCTACTAAAGGAAAAAAATTAAAAACACTATTTTGTGCTACATGCAATTCAAATAAAAGTTTATATTGTATTGATTTAGATGAAGGTGGAATTTTATGTATTAATCATAAAAGTAAAAATGGAATAGTAAATAAAAATTATGTCAAATCTTTTTATCTTTTAGATTGTTCATTTGAAGAATACAAAAAACATACTTCTGAAAAATCAAACAATTTTTTGTTATTTTTATTATTTAATTTTTTAAAAGATAAATAGTTTTGGTCGTTTTACGATATGGCAGGGGTTAGAGGAATCGAACCCCTATGAGCAGGTTTGGAGTCTGCTGTAATACCATTATACTAAACCCCTTTTGGAATATGTTTACTATCAATTATAATTTAGTAAGAGACAGATTATTTAAACAAAATTGTTTTTTATTGAATTTTAACTCCAATATTAAATATATTGGTTAATGTATGAAAATCATTTTGAATTTCATTTTCATTTTTAATTGTTATCATGTAATCTTTATCATTGATAAATTCTTGATTTATAATGTTTTCATTACCCCCAAGTGTTTCAATTATTTTTTGATGTAATATAGATTCTACAAAATTTTCATCATCTATATTAGATAAAATCACTTGAACAATTTTTTCATCATCTAATGACATTTTTTTCTTACTATTACTATGATTAGATTTTATTTTTAAGTATATTTTTTCAATAGTAGGTGTTCTTTTTTTAAAATTAATATTGTTTTTCTTTTCATGATATCTACGATTAAATTCATAAACAAATGTTCCTGTAATAATTCCTGTAGGTATTGCCAATACTGCAATACCTATTAATGCAACTACAATTACAATAGCTCTACCTATTGCAGTTACAGGTGTTATATCTCCATAACCTATTGTTGAAACAGTTATAAATGTAAAATACAAAGCATCTCAATAATTAGTAATATTTTTATTTTCTTTACCTTCAGCTGAGTAAATAATTAAAGCAAAAATGAATATCATAAAAATAATAAATATAAAAACATTTATTAATATCTTTTTTTGTTTAAAAAATACATCAATAAAGACATTGAAAGATGGCATTATTGTTAATAACATTATTATTCTTAGAATTTTTGTAATTGATAAAACATTTACTATTTTTAAAAAAATATGATTTTCATCAAAAGAAATGGATATTATGGCTAATAATGTAGGCAAAATTGATAATATCATTATAAACGATATACTAGTAAATGGAAAAAACAATATATTTATTTTTGAATTACTTTTATGTCTAACTGGATATGTGATTCATCTTAAAAAATAATCAATTGTCAAAATAATCAAAATAATTATGTTAATTGTAAACATTCATTTTGATTGAAGTGCTTTAGATTGGTCATTTACATCAAGAAATGTAGGAATAAAAGAAACGATTATCGCCGTTAAAATAACAAAAAAATACAAAAATTTTAACCATTCTACTGATTTTTTATTTTCAGTAATTTTTTTTGATTTTGGTGAACTAGTACATATGTAATTTAGTTCTACTAACTTTTCACTATTTAAAAACATAAACTATGTATATATTGAATTTTATCAAAATAATTTTTCTCTATTTCAAAAACATTTTAATATGGAGTAAAATTATATTTGAGGAAATTTAAAAGTTTCCTCAACTAATAATTGGTTTATTTTTATAAAAAAAGTATTTTCTATAAATTTACAAAATCAAAAAATAGGACTATAAGTTATTTATGAGTATTATATTAGCAATACTTTCATTCATTGGAACAATAATTATAGGTGTTTCATTGTTACCTACAGTTATTTCAGTGATCAAAAGTAAAAAAACGGATGGGATATCTTTATCTGTCAATTTATTAACAGGTATATCAACATTGTTATTTACATTGTATGGGATAGGATTAGTTGTTATTCCTGATCCGAGAACAAATTCTGAAATTGCAAATATGATTGGTAATGGATCATTTTCGTTTTCAGGAGTATCTGATATGACTAATAATAGTTGAATTGATGCTGTATATAAAAATTATATTTTTAGTTTTATTATTCCTGGAATTGGGTTAATTTTAGGTGAAGCTTTTTTATGTGTAAGCTCATTCATTGTTGTTTACATAATACTAGTTAATATGGTAAAAAATAAGAAAGTTAGCCAAAATAATGCTAATTCTTTAAAAAACAAGGAGTAATTTATGAATACAGGAAGTTGAAGTTTAAATTATTTTTTTAGTCCTATATCAATGTGAGTTTTTATTGTTGTTATATTAGCTGCAATAACATTACTTATTTCATTTTTGATAATTTGAATAAATTTTATGAAAAACAAAGATACATCAAAAATGAATTTAACTGTTTGAATTCTTACAGTAGCAGGATTAGGATTTTTAACATTATTTTATTTAATAGGTGTTATAAATTCTGTTACAACAGGTTCAAAACGTATCTCATATCATTTTTTAGTGGTATTGTGTTGTGAAGGAATATCTTTGATATTTTCAATTCATATTTTATTGTTAAAAGTAATAAATATCAACAAATCTAAAAAACTAATGATTTCTGAAAAAGAATATTGTGAACAACTTAAAAAAAGAAGACAAAAGAAAGAATTTTAAATATGTATTTAACACAAAAAGAACAAGAAAAATTAATGATAAGTGTAGCTGCTGAAGTTGCAAGAAAAAGAAAATCAAGAGGTTTAAAATTAAATTATCCTGAAGCAGTTGCTATAATTACAGACTTTGTTATTGAACGTGCAAGAGATGGTATATTAGTTTCACAAATAATGAATGAAGCTAAAAAAGTTTTAACAATTAAAGATGTTATGCCTGGTGTGGAAACAATGATAAGTATGATTCAAGTTGAATGTACTTTTCCGGATGGAACTAAACTTGTTACAGTTCATCAACCAATTGCACACTAGATTGAAAAGAGATTAAACATTATGAAAAAAACTACAAAAACAAAAAAGACTACTAATACTAAGACAAATATGTCAAAATCAAAAAAACAAACAAAAACAACTTTAAATAAAAGCAAAAATATAATTATTCCAGGTGAAATAAGATTTGCCAAAGATGATATAGTAATTAATGCTGATCGTGAAGCGATTGAAATTACAATGAAAAATACAGGTGATCGTCCAATACAAATTGGTTCACACTTTCACTTATATGAAGTAAATAGTAAGATTGATTTTTATGATAAGAATGGAAAAAATGTAGCAGATCGTTCAATTGTATGAGGAATGAGATTTGATATTCCATCAGGGACAGCTATTCGTTTCGAACCTAATGAGAAAAAAAGTGTTAATATCATTCCTTTACAAGGAACTCGTGAAGTTTATGGTTTAGATAATTTAGTGGATGGAAAACTAGATAAAGGGCCAAAAACAAAATATTCAAAAAATAAATAATTTATTTAAAAAGGATAGTTATGCAAAAAGTATCAAGAAAAAAATATGCTGATTTATATGGGCCAACTACAGGTGACAGTGTAAGATTAGGTAATACAAATTTATGAATTAAAGTTGAAAAAGATTTAAGTACTTATGGTGAGGAAGCAGTATTTGGTGGTGGAAAATCATTACGTGATGGTATGGGTCAAAATCCTATATTAACAAGTGAAAATCCTAAAGTTATGGATTTAGTTATTACTAATGCTTTAATTGTTGATTATACAGGTATTTATAAAGCTAATATTGGTGTTAAAAATGGAAAAATTGCTGCTTTAGGAAGTGCAGGAAATCCATTTATATCTAACAATATTGATATGATAGTTGGAGTTCACACAGAGGTTTTTAGTGGAGAAGGTAAAATATTTACAGCTGGTGGATTAGATACCCATGTTCATTATATAGAACCTAAAATTGTTGAAGCCGGTTTGGACAATGGAATTACAACAATAATTTGTGGTGGAACAGGATTAAATGATGGAACTAGATCTGCAACAGCAACTCCAGGTCCTTGATGAATTCAACAAATGTTAAAGTCATCTGATAATATGCCAATTAATGTTGGATTTTTAGCTAAAGGTCACGGTGCTTCTGTAGATAATATTGTTCAGCAAATTGCTGCAGGGGCATGTGGTTTAAAAATTCATGAGGATTGAGGAGCAACTCATTCATCTATTGATTATTCTTTAAAAGCAGCAGACAAACAAGATGTTCAAGTTGCTATCCATACAGATACCTTAAATGAGAATGGTTTTGTAGAAGATACTGTAAAGGCATTTAATAATAGAACAATTCATACTTACCACTCTGAAGGTGGTGGTGGAGGTCATGCTCCTGACATTATGGTTGTTACAAAATTTCCTAATGTTTTACCATCATCAACATCTCCAACAATTCCATATTCTATAAATACAATGTCTGAAGGATTTGATATGTTGATGGTTTGTCATCACCTAAATCCAAATGTACCTGAAGATGTATCATTTGCAGATTCTAGAATTAGAAAACAAACAATAACAGCTGAAGATATTTTGCATGATATGGGAGCAATCTCATCAACATCTTCAGATGCTCTTGCAATGGGTAGAATTGGTGAAGTTGTTCAAAGAACATGACAAATGGCAGATAAAATGAAAAAAGATTTTGGTTCATTAAAAGGTGATAGTGAATTTAATGATAATAATCGTGTAAAAAGATATATTTCTAAGTACACAATTAATCCAGCAATTATGCATGGAGTTTCAGATTATGTTGGATCAATCGAAATCGGAAAATTAGCTGATATTGTTTGCTGAGAACCAAAATTCTTTGGTGCAAAACCATTTTGTATCTTTAAACAAGGTGTAATTGCTAGAGCAACCTGTGGAGAAGCGAATGCTTCAATACCTACATGTGAACCTGTTATATTAAGACCACTTTTTGGTGCAACAGGAATATGTGCTCAATCAACATCAGTAACATTCACTTCTAAATTAGCTTTAAAAAATAAAATTAAAGAAAAATATGGATTATCTAAAGAATTACTTGCTGTAAAAAATTGTCGTAATCTTGGTAAAAAAGATATGATCTTTAATAATTTAACACCAGATATTTCTATTAATCCACAAACATTTGAAGTTGCTGTTAGTGTTAATGATATTAATAACTGAATATCAGATACATCTAGAACATCAAAATTTGTAAAAATAGATAATGGCAAAAGAGTTATCTTAAAAGCTGATCCAACAGATGAAACACCATTAGCACAACTTTACTATTTATATTAAACAAAAAATAACAAATTAAAATTGAATATGAAAATTTACAAAAATGTTTTTGGTAATATTAAAGATATAAAAGAAAATGTTGATAATTACCATATTGAAAAAATAATTTTAGATCAAGACGATTTATTAAAGACAATAATTATTGGAATTACAGATCATCATGAAGAAATATCAATTTCATTAAATGATAATAAAGAATTAAAAGATGGTGATATTATTTTTCAAGATGATCATAAGATGATAATTGTAATTATTAATTCCAACAAATTAATTTCTATTGTTCCTATTGATTTGAATCAAATGGGATATATATCTCATAATTTAGGTAATAGACATGTTCCATGTCAATTTATAGATAATAAAATCTATATTGTTTATGATTACTTAATTGAAGAATGATTAATAAAAAATAACTACCAATTTAAAGTTGAGTTTAAAAAATTAGATAAACCTTTTGAGTATGCAAAATTATCTTAATAAAAAACAATTAATGGATATAATGCAGGTAACAAGTGCAAATTTTCCTATAGGTACTTTTAGTCATTCATTTGGTTTAGAAACATTTATAAGACAAAATGATTGTTTATCATCGATTGAATTAAAAAAAATTATTAAGTCTTATATTTTAAATACACTTGTCTATAATGACATGTTAGCCATTAGAGAAGTTTTTTTACACTTGAAAAACAAACAATTTTCAAAAATTTACGAAATAGACAATTTATTGAATATTTCTACACTTTCAAAAGAATCAAGAGACAGTTTTAAAAAAATTAGTTCTCAAATGATCAAGTTATATTTGGAAATATATCCAGATTTTAACTTATTAAAAAATTATAAAAAATCAATTCAAGAAGGTAAATGTTGTGGACATCCAGCTATAATTTACGCTTATTTATGTTGATATTTAAAAATTAATTATGTTGATTGTTTTTATTCATATTTATTTAGTACTTGTTCAAATTTAATTCAAAATTGTGTTCGTGCAATACCATTAGGTCAAATTGAAGGGCAAAAATTAATTTTTGAAGTTAAAAAATATTTTGATAAAGCTTTTAGTTTAGTTGAAAAATCTATTTTTGAAAAAGAATTTTGCAAGAATTTTCCTCATTTTGAAATTAAACAAATGCAACATGAAAAAATTAATGTTAGACTTTTTATGTCTTAACAATTAGAGGTGATTTATGAGACCATTAATCATTGGTATAGGTGGACCTGTAGGATCAGGTAAAACTCAATTAATTGAATCTTTGTCTAGAGTTCTAATTTTAAAAAATAAAATTAAACTTGCAGCTATTACAAATGATATTTATACAAAAGAAGATGAAAAAATTTTAAAAAATAATTCAATAATTCCTAAAGATTGTATTGTTGGAATTGAAACTGGAGGATGCCCACATACAGCTATTAGAGAAGATGCTAGTATGAATATTGCAGCAATTGAAGAAATGTGTCAATCACATCCAGATTTAGATTTAATTTTTTTAGAGTCTGGTGGTGATAATTTGGCTGCTACATTCAGTCCTGAATTAGTTGATTTTAGCATTTATATTATTGATGTTGCCCAAGGAGAAAAAATACCTCGTAAAGGCGGACAAGGAATGATTAAATCTGATTTATTTGTCATTAACAAAATTGATTTAGCACCTTATGTTGGAGCAAATATTGATATTATGAAAGAAGATACAATTAAATTTCGAGGAAACAAAGATTTTTGTTTTACAAATTTAAAAAATAATGATGGATTAGAATTTGTCACAAATTGGATTCTTAAAAGACTGGATATATGAAAACAAAAATAAAGGCAAAATAAATGAAATTAAAAAAATATAGTGAATACAAAGATTTAGATGGATATATTGGAATATCTTCATTAGCAAAAAAAGATTATCAAAATAATATATTTATTGAATCAGACATAATTTTTAATGAATTATCTTATGTTAGCAGACCACTATATTTGGATGATGATAAAGTTCCTTGTTATCAACTAATTCATAAAGGCGGAGCTTTTTTATCTAGTGAAAAATTTCAAAATGATGTTATTGTAAATAAATTAGCACACATTATTATAACTTCTCAATCTGCTAGTAAAGTTCATTTAACAAAAAATGATGATGAACCTACTAGTTTTAATTTAAATGTAAAAATTAATAATAGAGGAATTTTGGAATATATAAATGATTCTTTAATATTATTTCCTAGAGCAAAGTTTTATCAATATAACACTTTTAATGTTCATAAAACAGGATGATTAATATATTCTGATATTGTAAGTATTGGATACAATGAACATTCACAAATGCATGAATATACAGAGATGTTATTAAGAACAAAAATTTTTTATGATAACAAATTGGTGCTATTTGATAATTTATTTTTTGAACCTCAAAAACAAGATCCTAATCAGTTTTATATTTTAAACAATTTTGAGCGTCATGGTAGTATGTTTTTAATTAATGAAAATTTAAATCAACAAACTGTAGACCAAATATGTGAGTTAACTAGTAAAGATAAATTTAATTTTGATTATGATTTAGGTATTTCATTGTTTAGTAATGGTTGTATTGGAATAAGAATGCTTGCTAATCAAACATATGAAATTGAATATGTGTTTTCAATTATTCATAATTTTATTAGAAAATGTTATTTAAATAAAAATGAATTAAATTTAAGAAAGCAACCATAGTAACTTTATGTGAAATATATATTAAAATATATATTAGATATGTTAAAAATAAAAAAAATCATTTTATTGTCCTCTTTATCTGTAATAATTCCTTCTCCTATTTTTTCTGTTTTAGGATGTTCAACAACACCTAAAATTGAGTATTTTTATTCAGAATTTAATTCTCCATATAAAGAATTAGAAATGTTTGTGGCAACATTGAATAAAACTAATTCAAAATTTTCATATGAAGATAATTCAACTTTATCTTTTTCAGAAAAAGCTAGTATTGTTAATAATTCAATGAAACAATTAATAAAAAATTTTTCTAATATTGAAAAAATTAAAAAATTAACAGATCTAAATTCTACTGTTTTATTTGTTAAGAATGATTCTTTGTCTTGAAATGGACCTACAAAAGAAAATATTAATGAAGTTAATCAATTTTGAATAGAACAACCTATTTTATATTCTCAAATATATTCTTCTCCAGATAGTGAAGAAATTCCTGGATTAGGTTTTTTGTTTCCTACTCCTATAAATTCAGATGCTAATTCATTATTTGATGATTGATTTGAAATAGGTGCAAAACAAATGAATTCAGCACATAATAAACTAAATATAAGTGAACGGCTTGTTTCTGCTTTTCAAGGAACAGCTGATTTTGTATTTTATTTATATGATTCAAATTTAATTTTAAATGAAAAAGATTTTATTGATTTTGTTTCTAATAATGAAACATGGGCAAGTAAATTATTAAAACAAAATAGTCAAGTTAATCATGTCATACCTATTGATATTCAATGAATGTATAATGGTATTTGAGATCAGATTGGAAATTTTGTTTCAACAATTTTGTTTGCAAGTATATTTGATAGTATTAGTGAAAATCAAGTCATAAGATTTGATAAGTTAATTTCAAATTGAAATAGTATAGTTAGTAATGATATTAAAACTTATATTGAAAATTCTAAATGAAAACCATGAGAAGATGTATCTAAGTTAATAAAAATAGTTCCAAAAGAAAATCAAGAAGACCACCAAAATTTTCTAACTACTTATTACAATTTAATAGGTCATAGTTTTTCATTAGGAATTTTACCTAATTATATAATTAAGTATAATAATAGACCATTAAAATATTCCAATTTACCAGCATATTTAGAATGGTTTAAACCTGAAACAAATTTTATTAGTGACAACAAACTTTCAAATACTGCTGATTTAAAAGAATTAAAATTAAATGCATTAGCAGCTAATCGCTCAAAATTAGGAACTAGTGCCATATGACCATTAAAAAATAATAACATAAGAATGGATACTACACCTAATGAATTAGGTAGTTTATGTGATAAATTAGGAATAAAAAAAGTTTATTCAGAAAGAAATGATAGTTTGTTTACAAGAGTAGCAATTGCTGATTTAAAAATTTGAGATACAAATAAAAAGCAAATTACAACAATTGAAAAATTTACTAAAGGCAATTAAAATGAAAAGTGTATTTGTTGATAAAAAAAATTCTTACCTAAACTATAAATATAAAATATACATATTATTATTAGTTGTAATATCATTTTCTATTTTGATAATGAAAATTTTTCATAATGGAAATAGATGAATATCTCTTTCAGAAATAACAAGTAATAGACTAATATACTATTTAAGTAGTTTATTAGTTGGTTTCTCTTTACCTATTGTTGGAATGTCCATTCAAATAATAACAAATAATAAATTAGCAGGTCCAACTACTCTTGGTTTTTACCCTGTAATATTTTTAGGCATACTACTAAGTCAAATATCAATAAATAGAAATTGAACTAGTTATTTGTTTTCGTTTATGCTAAGTTTTTTTATATTGTCTATAAATTTTTTTGTTACAAAATATGGTTCGAATAAGAGCACAATTAAATCAATTTTAATAGGTTTCATAATTAATGCAATTTTTACAGGTATAAATTATTTAGTTATTAATTATACAAAAGTTGAAGCAAGCATATTTGATTGATTTACAGGAAATTATGGTTTTACAACATTAAATACAGGCGAGTACAGAATTTTTGGCGGACCTG
>CAYURK010000010.1:0-18452 GCA_964447225.1 uncultured Metamycoplasma sp. | reverse complement strand
CTTAGCAATATTTATGATAATTGTAGGAATTATATGTCTTAGTATATCTCTACCATTTATTTTTTAATTTACTTTATAATTTATTACATTAGGTAATAATATGGATGCTAAATATAATCACAAAAATGTTGAAAAAAATATAAATAAAAAATGAATTGATAAAAAATTTTTTTCAACACATAATGATTCTAAAAAACCTTTTACAATAATACTTCCTCCTCCAAATGTAACAGGTAAATTGCATCTAGGACATGCTTGAGATAGCTATATTCAAGATACTATTATTAGATATAAAAAATTATCAAATTTTGATGTTCTTTTTGTACCAGGAATGGACCATGCTGGTATTGCTACACAAGCAAAAGTTGAACAAAGATTAATAGAACAAGGTACAAATAAACACAAATTAGGAAGAGAAAAATTTCTAGAACAAACTAATTTATGAAAAAAAGAATATGCTTCATATATTCATGAACAATGAAATAAATTAGGATTAGCACTAGATTATACAAATGAAAGATTTACATTAGACAAAGATTCTAATGATGCAGTTAATAAAGTTTTTATAGACTTATATAATAAAGGTCTAATATATAGAGACATAAAACCAATAAACTGAGATCCAAAACTTAAAACAGCTTTATCGAATATAGAAATTATTTCAAAACCAACAAAATCAAAAATGTATTATGTAAAATATTTTCTAGAAAATTCAAAAGAATATATTGTTATAGCAACAACAAGAATTGAAACAATGTTTTCAGATGTTGCTATTGCAATTAATCCAAAAGATAATACAAAAACAAATTTACTTAATAAATATGTTATTAATCCTATAACAAATAAAAGACTTCCTATTATTAGTGATGAATATATTGAAATTGGTTTTGGAACAGGATTTATGAAAGTTAGTGCTCATGCTATTAATGACATTGAAATAATCAAAAAAAATCACCTTGAAATTATTGAATGTATTGATCAAGAAGGAATAATGAATGAAAATTCATTATTTGTTAAAGGATTAAATAGAATAGAGGCAAGAAAAAAAATTCATGATTTTTTAGATAAAAATGGTTTTATTGAAAAAATAGAAGAGATAACAAATAATGTTTCATATTCGGAAAGAAGTGATGAAGTTATTGAAATACTTGTTATGCCTCAATGATTTGTTAAAATGAAAGAACTATCTAAATTAGTTTTGAAAAATCTTAAGACAAAAAATAAAGTTAATTTTTTTCCAAAAAGATTTGAAAATGTATTAAAAAAATGGATGGAAGATGTTCATGATTGAACCATATCTAGACAATTATGATGAGGTCATCAAATTCCAGCTTGATATAGAAATGATGAAATCAAAATACAAATTGATTCTCCTGGTAATGATTGAAAAAGAGATGAAGATGTATTAGATACATGATTTTCTTCTGGTCTTGCTCCTTTTTCTTTTTTAGGATGACCTAATAATGAAAAAAAATTAAAAAGATATTTCCCAACTTCATTATTAGTTACTGGATATGACATCATTTTCTTTTGAGTAGCAAGAATGTATTTTTTCTCACTTTATTTCCAAAACAATATTCCTTTTAATGATTTATTAATCCATGGATTAATAAGAGATGAAAAAGGAAGAAAAATGTCAAAATCTTTAGGAAATGGAATTGATCCTATGGAAATGATTGATAATTATGGTTCAGATTCACTAAGATGATATTTGTTAACTAATTCAACTCCAGGTCAAGATATTAACTTTTCAAAAGAAAAATTAGAATCATCATGGAATCTATGCAATAAATTGTGAAATATTTCAAGATATATAGTTCAGATAAATAATTCAACAAGTGAAATAAATAGCTATGATATTTGAATTGTTAATGAATTAATTAAACTTAAAAAATTAATTGATAAAAAAATGGAATCTTATGAATTTACAATTATTGGAAAAGAAATATCTAACTTTATATATATTTCTTTTTCTTCTTGATATGTTGAATTTACAAAAAATAATGTCAACAAAAATATATTTTTAAATGTTTTAAAAAACTTATTAATTATTATTCATCCTTTTTTTCCTTTTCTAACTGATTATTTATATAGTGAAATTTATCAAGACGAATTATTAAATAATCAATTTGATTTAAAATCAATTGGAAAAGAAAATGAAATTAACAACGTAATTAATGTCATTTCACTAATAAGAGAGGCTAGAACAGCATATAATATTTCTAATAAAGAGATAATTAAGTATAGCATTAACAATTTTAAAAATAATCTATCTATTGATTTAATAAACAAAATATCTAATGCAAAATATGAAGAAAATAAAGGAGCTTTATTTACAAAAGAAAATATTTCAATAAATATTTTTCTACCAGAAGAGATAAAAAATAAAGAAAAAAATAAAACAATTGAACTATTAAACAAAATGGAACAAGAAATTAAACGCAGTGAAACAATATTAAATAATAAAAAATTTATTGAAAATGCTTCAAAAGAAAAAATTAAAGAGGAAAAAGAAAAGTATAAAAATTATCAAAAACAATATAAAGAAATTAAAGAAAAATTGGAGAAAATTTAGTGATTATTCTAGATGGTAAAAAAATTGCTAATGAAGAAACAAGTATATTAAAAAAACAAGTTTCAAACTTAGAAAATAAACTTAAACTTGGAATCATTCAAGTTGGAGATAATAATGAATCTAATAAATATATTAAAAATAAAATTAATAAAGCTAATGAAATAGGAATCATTTCTAATAATATAAAATTAAGTCCAAAAATATCTGAAAATGAATTAATTCAAAAAGTCAAAGAAATTCAAAATGAGTATGATGGTATTATTGTTCAACTTCCTTTACCTGATCATATAAATTCTCAAAAAGTTTTAGATGCTATAAATTTAGACAAAGATGTTGATGGACTTTCTACAAATAATATGAATAATTTTTATTCAAACAAGAAACCATATTATTGTCCTGCAACAGCAAGAGCAATTCATCTATTATTAACACATTATGATATCGATTTAAATAAAAAAATTATGGTTATCGGTGAATCTAACTTAGTCGGAAAACCAATTAAAAAGATTCTTGCTAAATATGCTAATTACATAGAATCAAGAAATAAAAAAACTGGAATTAAAGGATCAAATGATTTTGATATATTAATTGTCGCAGCAGGCAGTCCAAATTTAATTAAAGAAAAAGATGTTAAAGAAAATTCTGTAATTATTGATGTAGGAATAAATATTATTAATAATAAAATTGTTGGCGATGTAGATTTTGAATCAGTAAAAAACAAAGTCAAAGCTATAAGCCCTGTTCCTGGAGGAATTGGACCATTAACAGTAATATGTTTATTAAAAAATTTAGTAGAAAAACATATTAGTAAATAATTTTGCATAAATAGCTTAAATGTATTAATTTTATATATTAAAATATATAAATTATGGAAAAGGCTTTTATAAAATTTTGCCAACAAATTAATTTTGAGATAAATGATGAATTAAAAGATTCTATTATAAAAAAAGTTAATTTAACAGAAAAAAATAATAAACCTATTACTGAGTTTGAAATTCATTTTTTTTCAATACCTACAAAGGAAAAATTAAATGAATTTTTTGAAAAATCATCTTCATTTTTTTTACCATCTCAAGTTGAATTTAATTTATTTTTTCAAAATAGAAATTATTCAAAAGAAAGAATTAAAAACTTAATTGAATTTGGTTGCAAAATTGTATTAGACAAAAATATAAATGATTTTATAGACGAAAATTCTATGGATTTTAATATTAATGAAAACACTTTTCTTTTAAAATTTAACTCATTATTAGAATTAAATAATTTCAATCAAAACATTGATTTAGAAAAAATTAAAAATTTTTTTAACTTAGATGATTTAAAGTTCAAAATACATGATGATAGTAAGTGACATTTTGAGCAAGAAATGCAAAAAGAAAATGAAAATAATAAAAATGAATTTAACAAATTAATTAGTCAAAAATATGAAAGAAACAAAATAGAACAAACTAAACCACAATCATTTTCTCAGTTCAAAAATAATAAAAAAGTTTTCAAAATTCTTATGGAAGATTTTTATACTACAGAAGAAAAATATTTATCTATAGAAGGAAAAATATTTAATATTGAAAAAATAATAACAAAAACTAAACTAACAATCACTATGATTTCTATAACTGATGGTACTGAAGCAATAGTTGCAAAATATTTTCTAAGAGAAGGTGATAAAAATATTTTTGATTGATTAAAAATAGATATGTATATTTGTGTATCAGGAGAAAAAAAGCAAGAATATAATTCAACATCATCATTTTTACAAGTAAATAACATAGAAAAAATTGAAAAGGATATTGTAAAAGACAAAAGTGATAAAAAAAGAATTGAATTTTCAGTAAGAAGTTCAATGTCAGCAATGGATGGATTTATATCAGCAGAAGAATTTATGAAACATGCTAAAACATTAGGACATGATGCTATAGGTTTTGTAGACCATCAAAATATTCAAGCTTTTCCTGACATTTATAGTAATGCAAAAAAAATTGGAATAAAACCATTATATGGGACTACATTTAGTGTTATTTCAAAAAAACATAATTTAATTTGAAATACAAAAATAAATCTAGAAATAAATAAAGAAAAATATGTAATTTTTGACTTAGAAACAACATCATTAAATCCAAGACAAGGAGAAATTATAGAATTTGGTGCTGTTATAATTGAGAATAATTTAATTACTAAAATTGTTCAATTTTTTGTAAAACCTTCAAAACAAATTTCATCATTTACTTCTGAACTAACCGGAATAACACAAAAAATGCTTGACACTGAAGCAAAATATGATAATCAAAAAGATGCAATAAATGAAATATTAAATATTTTTAGTGATTATACTTTAGTAGCACATAATGCTCAATTTGATATTGGTTTTATAAAAGAAAAAATGCTCCAATACAATTTAGGGACACTAAAAAATCAAATAATTGATACTATGGGAATTGCAAAAGTAATATTGCCAAATTCTTATTCATATAGACTAGAAATTGTATCCAAAAAATTAAACATTGTATATGATCCAACTGTAGCTCATAGAGCAGATTATGATGCAAAAATTTTGCAACAAGTATGACAAAAAATGATTTTCGAATTAGAACAAATTAAAATTAAAACTTTTGAAGATATTAATAATATTAATTTAGATATACTAAATGAAAAAAAATATGATCATGATATTGCAGTTTATGCAAAAAATCAAAAAGGTTTAAAAAAATTATTTAAATTAATGTCTAAATCTTTAACTAAAAGTTATTTTAATGGACCAAGATTATTTGAAGATGATTTAATAGATCGAGATGATCTTTTAGTTGGACCAGCATCAACAAATTCTAGATTAATAGATTTGATGCAAACAGGAACTAATGAAGAAATAGATAAAGAAATTGATAAGTGAGATTTTATTGGTATACCATCTCCACATTTATTTTCTCATCTTATTTCAAGAGGAAATTTTTCAAGTGAAGAATTAAAAACAATGCTTAAAGAATTGGTTTTAAAAGCTATAAAAGCTAATAAAATCGTAATAGCAATCGGAGATGTTAGATATATAGATTCCAACGATTGTTTATCTCATTCAATTTATATAAATACAAAAGGACTTGAAGGTAAAAGACATCCACTTTATAAATATAATGAAATTAATCCTGATTATCCAAAACAATACTTTTTAACAACAAATGAAATGATTCAACAATTTGAATTTTTGAATTCAGAAGATCTAGTATACAAAATTGTTGTAGAAAACACACAACTATTGAATTCAATGATTGATGATAACATTGAAATCATTAAATCAAAACTTTATCCCCCTAAATTTGATAATTCAGAAACAAAATTAGTTGAGCTTGTTTATGAAAATGCTTATAAAACTTATGGAAAAAATCTACCTGAAATAGTGGAAAAAAGAATCAAAAGAGAATTAGAACCAATAAACAAATATGGTTTTAGTGTTGTCTATTGGATAAGTCAAAAATTAGTTTCTAAATCACTAAATGATGGTTATTTAGTAGGTTCTAGAGGTTCTGTTGGTTCATCAATTGTTGCTACATTAAGCAAAATTACAGAAGTTAATCCTCTACCCCCTCATTATATTTGTAAAAATTGTCAATATGTTGAATTTGTAAATAATCCTAAAACATCAAGTGGATTTGACTTACCAACTAAAAATTGTCCTAAATGTGACAATAAATTAAATAGTGAAGGACAAACTATACCTTTTGAAACTTTTTTAGGTTTTGATGGTGACAAAATTCCTGATATAGATCTTAATTTTTCAGGAGATTACCAACCAATAATTCATCAAGAAGTAAGAAATCTTTTTGGAGAAAACCACACTTTTAGAGCTGGTACTATATCTACTGTTGCTGAAAAAACTGCTTTTGGTTATGTAAAAAAATATTTTGAAGAAAAAAATATTGATAAATCTAACATTTTTGTAAATTATCTAGCAAAAAAAATTGAAGGATCAAAAAGAACAACAGGACAACACCCAGGCGGAATCATTATAATCCCAAAAGAATTTGATGTTGAAGATTTTACACCTGTAAATTATCCTGCCAATGATTTATCAAGTAATTGAAAAACAACTCATTTTGATTTCCATGCAATTCATGATAATGTTTTAAAACTTGACTTACTTGGTCATGATGATCCTACAGCAATAAAATTATTACAAAAATTTACTAATGTAAAAATATCTGATATTTCTTTTTCAGATGAAAAAATAATGAAATTATTTTCATCAACAGAACCTTTAGGAATTTTACCAAAAGATATCAATAATGAACCTACTGGAGTTTTGGGAATACCAGAATTTGGAACAAAATTTGTTAGAAAAATGTTGAATGTTGCAAAACCAACATCATTTAATGATTTAATTAATATTTCAGGTCTTTCTCATGGAACTGATGTATGAAGTGGAAATGCTGAAGAATTAATAAAACAAGGTAAAACACTTAATGAAGTAATATCATGTCGTGATGATATTATGATTTATCTAATGAATAAAGGCATTGAACCTCTTAAATCATTTCAAATAATGGAAAAAGTTAGAAAAGGTCAAGGATTAAATGAAGATGATGAAAAAATATTAACTTCAAAAGGAATTGAAAAATGATATATTAATTCATTAAATAAAATTAAGTACATGTTTCCCAAAGCTCATGCAACTGCTTATGTAATGATGGCATGGAGAATAGCATGATTTAAAGTTTATTATCCAATGGAATATTATGCAACTTTTTTTACTGTTAGATCGGATGTATTTGATTTTGAAAATTCTATTGGTACAAAATCTCAAATAGAAAAAAGATTAATTGAACTAGAAAGAAAAAAACATAATGGAGAAAAAATAACACCTAAAGAAGAAGAATTAATTACAACATTTGAAATAATAAATGAAATGTACGCAAGAGGTTTTTCTATATCTAATATTGACTTATATGAGTCAGATGCAACAGAGTGAAAAATCAATTATGAAAATAAACAATTAATTCCACCTTTTATTGTTTTAGATGGATTAGGTGATACAGCAGCTAAATCAATAATTGAAGCTAGAAACAATAAAAAATTTACATCAAAAGTTGACTTAGCAAGTAGAACTCAAATAAACAAAACAGTTCTAGAAAAAATGGATAAATTTGGAATATTAGCAAATTTAAGCGATACAGATCAAATAAAACTATTCTAATCAATTGTTTGAGAATGAGTTAAAGTTCTAGCTCAATTAACTTTATGGTAAAGAATTTCATAAACAAAAAATTTAGGAACATCAGATAAAAAGAATATAAAGTATGCTCATGGAAAAGTTACTAAATTACTAAATGTATAGCAAATTATAACTAGTCAAACTATTTGTAAACCTCCTACTATTGCTTCAGTTGTTGCTACAATATTTGTCAATCCTCCTACTGCTATTATTATTCTTCTAGAAACAAATCAAACAAATAATGGGATAAACACTGTGATTCCAAGAAGTGATAACTTAATATTTGATAAAAATTCAATTCTTGCTTGGTTCAATATTTGATCTAGTGTATATCCATTTGGAATTGGATTTGCCTGATCAAGATAATAATTTTTTAATTCTTTTTCATAACCTTCTGCTAAAAAATTCATTTTTTCAGTAACAAATGAAAAACACAAAGCAATTAAACCAATTACTAATCCAACAACAAAATGAAAACCTTGAAGTTCCTTTGCTCTTTTTTTAGCTATATCAATATTTCCTTGACCTAATTCTTTACCTATATAAACTGCAACAGTAGCACTCATTGCTTCAAATGTGGTTCAGAAAATATTAAAAAACATACCTGTTATTCCCAAAACAGTTGCAGATGAAAGTCTTAGAACAGGATCACCTATTGAGCCTGTTCCATAACCAACATTTCAAAAAATAAATCTAATATTTACAAATATTGAACCAATAGCAAATAATAAAAAGGATCATATTCTTTTGAAAAATTGTTTTAATATATGTGGAGAAACATTAAATATTTTAAAAATATTAATAAATATTCTTCGATCGTTAAATCAAGTTCATATCATCATAAATGCTATGGCAATAGTTTGAGACACAATTGTAGAATAAGCTAAATAAATAATCCCATAATTTAAAACATAAATAAAAATTGAATTTAATATTACATTTACCATTACAGTTAAAACAGAACTAATAATTGTTATTGCTCCATGATTTTTTTCTCTTAAAATCATAGCCATTGTAAATGCTCACGAATTCAATATTCATGAAACAGTAATTAACTGTAAATAATCACATGCTTGACTTCTTATGTTTTCCGAAATGTTATCAAATCCAGATATGACATCAATCATAAAATTAGTTGCAAAAACAAAAGGAATAACAAAAATCATACATATAAAAAAACTAAATATCATTCTTAAATTTAAAACTTCAGTAACTTTTCATCAATTTTTATTACCATAATATTGAGAAAATAGTGCTGTTCCAATTATTGTGGTTGCAGATATAATACCAATTTCTATCTCAGTTCAAGCATTTGCATATGATAGAGCTTGGTTACCACCAGCCATATTTATTGACATAAAATTATCAATAAATGAGTTCAAAGCAAAAATGAATGAAGATAAAATAACTGGAAGTGCTGTTAAAGTAAATGCTATTCAAGTCTTTTTATTTGTAGGAAAATTTTTTTTAATTTTATTTAAAAATACCAACATAAATCACTACATTATAAATTAAAATGCTTTTGTTTCTTTAAATTAAAACTAATGAAAAGTAAAACTAAATATTATTTTGTGATTTTAATTTTTTAATATCATCTTTGTGAAATGATTCCAGAATTTCAAGACGAGATTCTACTTTATCTAATCTTAAATTAACTTTATCAAATCCATCTTTAACTGTTTTAGATAAATCATTAACTGTTTTAGTCAAATTCCCAACTATTCCAGATAAATCACCAACTGTTTTAGCTAAGTCTTCAATAGTCATCTTTTTAGACATATCTTTAACTACTCCTTCAGCCATTATTTTTCATTTGGAACAGAAGTAAGATTATTAAGGTTTTCACTGATATCTTGTACCTTAACATCTTTACTTATGTTTTCTAAATTTTTTAAAATCTTATTAAAGTTTCCGCAATAAATTCTAAACCAAATTTATCATATTTGTAATCTAAAATTCAATTTTCTTCATCAATCATAAACATTATTTTCAAATATAAATTAACATAAATCAAAATAAATATTAAATTAAGAAAAAATAATTAAAATAAATTTAACTTATACCAATAAGTTATAATGTAAATTGCACAATAATCTAATGTTATTAGTTTAGTTGTATTGAACGTTGTTTAATACTTGTACTTGTAAAATTTTGTGCAGAAAGATCATTTAAATGCAGTCAAATATTTTTATTTCATTAAGTAAATCAATGAAAAAATATTTTAAGTTTGATAGTAATAATGCAATTATCAAAAAAGAAATAATTGGTGGAATTTCTACATTTATTGCAATGGCTTACATTTTGGCTGTTAATCCAGGAATGGTTAGTTCTATTGAAGGAGCAAATTCTTTCACTGGGGGATTGTTTTTATCAACTGCTATTTCTTCATTTTTTGCATCAATGTTTATGGGACTATATGCAAGAATTCCTATATCTTTGGCGCCTGGAATGGGATTAAATGCTTTTTTTACGTATAATGTTGCTTCTCAAATTGGTTTTGAATCAGCATTAACTGTTACTATACTTTCAGGTATCATGTATTTTATTGTTGTAATGACTCCAGCTAGAGAAAAAATTTCAAAAATCATGCCAACTAATTTAAAATTGTCAATTGGAGCAGGAATTGGTTTTTTTATTGCTTTTGTTGGTCTTCAAGATTCTAAAATAATAATTCAAGATGAAAGTGGTGCTTTAGTATCAGGATTAGGTGATTTCTTTAATCCTTTAGTTATTGTTGCTATCGTTTTATTATTCGTAGCATTAGTTCTACATTATTCTAAAATACCTGGAGCAATAATAATTACAATGTTATTAGGTGGAATAATTTTAATTCCTATGATAGCAACTGGATACATAAATAATGTTAGTCCTGATACAATTAACCCTTCAATTGTAGGTTATAAAGGTTTTGAAACATTTTCAAATGTTGCTTCAGCAGCTTGAAAAGGATTTGCAAGAGTGCAAACATGAACTAGTCCAATAACTTATATTGCAGCACTGTCATTTTTGTATATGGATTTTTTTGATACAACTGGTACATTAATTTCAATTGAAAAAACATTAGGACTAAATGAAAAAGATAATAAATGAATGGCAAAAGCTAATTTAGTTGATGCAATTGGAACAATTGCTGGTGCTTCAATTGGTTCTACAACAGTAACAGTATTTGTAGAATCAAATGTAGGAATTTCAATGGGGGCAAAAACAGGTTTATCCACTTGTATAACAAGTTTACTATTTGGTGCTAGCATAGCATTATGACCTATAATTCAGATATTTATGCCAATAAGTGGATACAAACCAATAACTGGTCCAATATTATTTTTAGTAGGAACAATGATGATAACTCAAATCAAACATTTTGAATGAGAAATTGCTATTGATATACCTACATTGTTTATGACTATTATGTTTATGATGCTATCTAATTCAATTGCCTATGGAATTGCATTTGGAACAATAACATTTGTTATCCTTAATACATTTTTGGGTTGTTGACAATATTTATTTAAAAATAAAAAAAGAATTGTCAATTCTATGGAGATAACAACAACTTCACATTCAGGACCAAAAATTAAAACAAGAGAATTTTATTATTTAAAAAGAGTTAATGTTGCTCTAATTGTAATATCAATTATTTCTATAGTATATATAATATTGCAACAAGGAATTTATAATTTAAATTGATTTGCTTAAAAATATAACATTTTAAAATAAGCAGGATTCACTTCTTGCTTATTTTTTTTCTGTATATTTAACAGTCACTTTTACTAAAGGATATTCTTTTATTAATCCATTTTCATAATAAGGAATTTGGATTATATTTCCTTGATCATTTGAACTAACTAAATAAACTTGGACACTAGATGTTGAAAACTGATTATTAACTTGATCATAATTTACTGATTGATTTTGAAAATCAAAATTTAATCTATATTTTTTAAATAAATCACTAAATGTTTGGGAATTTGTTGGATCATTATTAATTATTGTTTCTTCTATTAGATTAATTAAATATTCTTGAACCATTGACTCATCATTAGAACATTTATCTAATAATTGATTAAATCACAATTTATTGTTAATATTAATTTCAATAGTTTGATTACTTAAATTTGATAAATAGTCATACAATTTTTTTGCTTCTTCAATATCATTAGATAAAAAACCACCAACTTTAATTGTGGCATTTCTAACTGATGAATTGTAATTATTATCAGTGTTTAAACCATTTGGAGGTAAGAAGTTAATAAAATGTGATTGTTGTCCATCATAATAATCTGCTTGAACTTCTATTTGCAACATAAATGGAATTTCCAAAACACCAGTAACATCATTGAAAACTAAAGAACCCATGTTATTATTTGAAGGTACTAATTTAAATTTGTTTACTTGATTATTTGTTGAAACTTCAAAAACAATTTCTCCATTTTCCAATTTTACATTTGGAATAATTTCATTTATATTTGTTTCATTTATTATTCATTGATTATCAATAATTTTTTTATCTATTTGTGAAGGTTTAATTTGTTTATATTCTTGTTTAGATATTTCTAAAATATTAAAATAGTTATATGCTTTATAACCATTATCCAATTGATAAATATTTGTTGTTGTAATTCCATCTTCTTTAATTTCAGAAGTTAATGATAATAAATTATTAAAAGTTGCAGTTCTAGTAATATTTGATGGTTTTATTTCATAACCAGTAAATTTATCATATAAATATCAAACAATAGTTAAAGAACCATTAGAATCATTTGCAGAAGTTGTGATTTTTAAGTCATACCAGCTATTATCTCTTTCTTCAATTATTTCAAGCATTTTTTTAATTTCATTGTTTGATTTAACATTTTGAATAGCTAATAAAAAATTTTCAAGATTTTCAATTGAATTAATTCCTGAAGATAAAAAAGGAATTTTTTTAGTATTGTCAATTAAACTATTCATACTAAAAGTTTTAGATAAATCACTAAACATAGAAACAATTTGTTCATTTTTGTCTTTTCTTTTAGCAAATCCTATCATATCGATAGTACTACTACTTTTACCTGAAATGTATATAGGCAATAAATTTACTTTATCTTCCATTGATAAAGTAATAGAAATTAAACCATTAATGTCATCATAAACATAATCATAATTAATGTTATAGTTTTCTTTTATGTTAGGATTAATTTCAAACTTATCAACAGAAATTGATACATTAGGTAAATCTATGTAAGAAGGAAGAATATTTTTTTTCTGATCTTCACTTAAAATTTCTCCATTTAGTAAATTTGTAATAATAAGTGAATTAGAATATGAATTTCATTGAGAATAAATATTTTCTAAATCACCAAGATTAGATAAATCTTTAACATTATTTATTTCAATAACTTTGTTAGATAAATTAGATGGATTAAATTCTTGAAAAGTAGATGAATCATTTGATTTAACATGCATTTCAATTGATATAGAATCATTTGATTTTTTCTTTACTTCAAATTCATAACTAAACCTTGGAGATAAATTTTGTATAGTTATATATTTACTAATTTGATCTAATGAAAGTCTTGTAATTCCTTCACTATCAAAATTAAAATTTTGAAAATATAAATTATTTTTAACATTAGTATTTAATATTGAATTATTAAAAATCTCAAATTGTTCATTTACAAATTCTTGAGTTTTTTCATTCTTATCATTTGAAGATGAACATGAAATAGTTGATAGTGGTAATAAAGAAAAAGAACCCAGCATACTTAAACCTATTAAATATTTTCTTAAGTTATTTTTCTTGTTTATCACAATACTATTTGACTCCTTATAATATAGTTAAATTTCATATTTTTCAGGATGTTCTTTTTTCATCTTATCTACAAATTCTTTTTTAGGTATAGAACCATATTTTTCCATTAATTTACAACACTCATCATATTCTTTTAAAGCTCATTCTTTATTCTCAAATCCAGGAACTTTTGTAATCCCTACTCTTTTTCAATTTTTATATGTAGAAAAAAATGTTTCTATTTCATCTAATCATTTTTTGGGAATATCATTTAGTGAGTTGATATTTTCTAAGCGATAATCATTATGATGAACACCTATTAGTTTTGTATCAGTTTCACCATCATCAATCATTCTCATAGCACCAATAATTCTTACTTCAACTTCAACACCCGGAACAAAAATATCATCTGAATAAATTAGAACATCAAGTTCATCACCATCTCAATCAAGAGCTTCTGAAACAAACCCATAATTGGAAGGATACTTAAATCCATCTCTTAAAATTCTATCTACTTTAATTTTTTTTGTTTCTCGATCAAATTCGTATTTAATATTTGAATTTTTTGGTATTTCAACTGTAACATTTATAACTTTATTTGACATAGTTTAAATATTATACCAAAATAATACTATTAAGTATTATTGGTATCATAACAAAAAATCCTATCCATTAACTTAGGATAGGATAATTGTTTTATGTATAGCAATAATTTAATCTACATTTTTTTCATACTCTAATGTATTTCTATCTTTTTTAGGTCTATTTCCACCTAAAAATTTTTTAAGAATTTCATAAGTAATTCCAGCAGCACATCAAAATAATATAAATACAAAAGATGTTACAAATAAACCAAATGGAGTAGAACTTGCAATTGGAGATAAATTATTTCCACTAACATATGCTTTTAAGGCACTGTAATTTGAAAGACATCATCTATCTCAACCATTTTCAAGAATATTTTTAAATAATCCTCCAGTTAGACCATCTTTAATTACATAAATAATTCAAATTATTACAAATATAATAATCAAACTTGCAAATAATGTTAAACCAATTCCAAAACATAAAGTAAGAATTTTTCATAGGCCATTTTCTTTTCTAAAACTTACTAATCTTTTAATAGATGAAACAAGCATTTTAATAGAAATAGAAATTAATTGAACAATAAGAACAACCAAAACTATAGCAGAAACAATACCTGCAGTAGAAGAATTATCAAAATTAATATCTCCAATAATTCATGCTGCAATGAAAAATATTAATGTAGTTACAGCTATAGCAATATAAGATCCCAATCTCATTTTAATTTTTTGTTCTGACATATTACACCTCCTTTCATTTCGAAATAAATTTGTTTTAAAATTTTATAACTTTTTACAATATGTTTTTAAATCAAATATACATTTCAAAATGCTTTTTTTAAAAGATATTTTTAATATAATTTAAAGATAATTATGTATGATCATAAAAAAATAGAAAAAAAATGACAAGAATTTTGACTAAAAAATAAGACTTTTAAAACTACAGAAAATGGTAAAAAAAAGTTTTATGTTTTAGATATGTTTCCGTATCCATCGGGAGCAGGTTTACATGTGGGTCACCCAGAAGGTTATACTGCTACAGACATAATAGCTAGATATAAAAGATTTAATAAATATGATGTTTTACATCCTATTGGTTGAGATGCTTTTGGTCTTCCTGCTGAACAATATGCAATTCAAACTGGAAACAACCCAGCAGTATTTACAGAAAAAAATATTAATGTATTTAGACAACAATTACAATCATTAGGTTTTTCATACGATTATGATAAAGAGGTCAATACAACTGATCCTAAATACTATAAATGAACACAATGAATATTTAGTCAAATGTATAAAAATGGTTTAGCTGAAATAAAAGAAATTGAGGTTAATTGATGTCCAGAACTTGGTACTGTATTAGCAAATGAAGAATTACTAGATGATGGAAAAGGCAATAAAATTAGTGAACGTGGTGGTTTTCCAGTTATAAAAAAACCAATGAAGCAATGAATTTTAAAAATTACAAATTATGCCGATAAATTAATTGAAGGATTAAATGAAGTTGAATGGCCAAATTCATTAGTTCAATTACAAAAAAATTGAATTGGGAAAATGGATGGATATGAAATTAATTTTGAAACAGAGAATAAAGATTTCATAAAAGTTTTTACTACAAGAATTGATACTATTTTTGGTGTTACTTTTTTGGTTTTAAATCCAAATAATGAATTTGTAAAAAAATATTTTTTTAATGATAATAAAATTAAAAAATTCATTGATGACTATAATAAAAAAACATCTAGAGAAATATCTATTGAAAAAGATAAAAAAGGAATTTTTACTGGGTTATATGCATTTAACCCAATAACAAGAGAAAAAGTTCCTGTGTGATTAGGCGAATATGTATTACAAAATGTAGGAACAGGAGCTGTAATGGGTGTTCCTGCTGAAGATGAAAGAGATAAAGATTTTGCTATTAAAAATAATTTGAAAATTATTGACATTTTAAAAAATGATAAATATATTAATAGTGAATTTATAAATGATTTAAATAATAAAGATAAAGCAATTGAAAAAATAGTAGATTTTTTCAAAAAAAATAAATTACCAATTAAAAAAGTTAGTTCTTATAAACTAAAAGATTGGGTATTTGCACGTCAAAGATATTGAGGTGAACCTTTTCCTATAATGTTTGATGAAAAAAATAATATTTACTTAATTGATGATTTAGTTGAATTGCCTGCAATGAATAATATCAAACCATCAGGAACAGGAGAATCTCCATTAGCAAATAATAAAGAATGAGTAAATATTGAAGTAAATGGAAAAAAATATCATAGGGAAACTAATACAATGCCACAATGAGCTGGTTCATCTTGATACTATCTAGCATATATTCTTAAAAATGATGATAACACTTATATTCCTTTGAATTCTAAAGAAGCTTATAAAAAATTTAAAAAATGATTACCGGTTGATCTTTATATAGGTGGACAAGAACATGCTGTTTTACATCTTCTATATGCAAGATTTTGACATAAAGTTTTATATGACTTAAAAATTGTTCCTACATCTGAACCTTTTTTCAAATTAGTTAATCAAGGAATGATTTTAGGAACAGATAATCAAAAAATGTCAAAATCAAAAGGTAATGTAATTAATCCTAATGAAATTGTTAATGAATATGGAGCAGATACTTTAAGAGTATATGAAATGTTTATGGGACCTTTAACTGATTCAAAACCTTGAAATACTAAAACAGTAGAAGGAACAAGAAAATGATTAGAAAGAGTTTGAAGATTATTTGAAAAATATTTTAATAAAGAAATAATTTTAGACAGTAATCATATTGATAATAATTTAGAATCAATTTATAACCAAACCATTAGAGATGTAACCAAAGATATTGAAGAATTAAAATTTAATACTGCAATATCAAAATTAATGGTCTATATAAATCATTTATATAAAGTAGAAAAAATATCTAATGAAAAATTTTTAAAAGATTTTTTAATTCTATTATCTCCTTTTGCTCCTCATATTAGTGAAGAACTAATTAATAAATTATCTCAAGAGCAAATGTCTCAACAATCTTGACCTAAATGAGATGAAAATAAAATTAAAAATTCTTTAATTGTTTTATCAATTCAAGTAAATGGTAAATTAAGAGGGACATTAGAGTTAAATCATGAATTAGATGAAAAACAAATAATTAAATTAGCAAAAGAAAATAGTAATGTTAAAAAATATTTAGAAAATAAAGAAATCAAAAAAATAATTTTTATTAAAAATAAAAATATTAATTTTGTTATATAATAAGTTACAAATTACAAAATATATAGTTATTTTTTGTAATGTTTTATGATTTTTTTGTAGAAAGGAAATTATGGCAAGAGTAGATCAAATATCAAATAGAAAACCAATGTCAGGTAATTACCGTTCTCATGCTTTAAATGCTACAAGAAGAAAATTCAATTTAAATCTTCAAAAAGTAACTATTACCGAAAATGGTAAAAAAGTTACATATAGAGTTTCAACAAAAACATTGAGAACTTTGAGAAAGCAAGGAAAAATCTAGTTTTATTTCACAGACCTAAGCATATGGTTCTGGATTATTTGAAGATGAAAGATTATTTATTTCCAAAGCAAAACGAGACAAGCTTTATTTTTTGTTTCTGGGTTTTGATCGTCATAAAATTGACATTTTTGTTTCTAAAGAAGAAAGTAACAACTTTTAAAACAATAATTCTTGTAATTAACTTCTATTTTTATAAGCTTTAATTAAATTTGTTTATTAAGTTTTCTATCTTTAAGAACTACTAACACAATTGCAACTATCATTGCTGCAATAGTAAATGATAGTATAGATATTCCAACAATTAATCCAACATTAATTTTTTCACTTTTTTCAAATCCATTTAATACAAATGAAAATTCATTAATTTTGTTATTTTCATTATATAAAGCAACACTTTGATCAACTATTGTAGATTCATCAATAACATCACCATCTGAATTGAAATATTTATTTATTGTAAAAGTTATTTTTATACTTTGTTCTTTGTCATTAATATCACGATTAATAGATGTTATATTATCTTTAGTGAAATTATCTGGTAAATAATTAAAAATATTTTGTTTATTATCAATAATAAATTGTTTAATGTTGTCATCATTACTTGCAAATTCTTTTATTGCAGAAAAACTTCTATTTTTTTGATTTGCAAAATTAGCATCTTTAATATTTAGTTCTAAGTTATTAACTACTTTTGTTTGATCAATTGTTCTCAATCCACTAAATTTAACTTGATATGTGATATCTCCATCATCTGAACCACCAATATATTTATCTTTTAATGTTAAATCAACAGTAATTGAACC
>CAYURK010000009.1:1901-18761 GCA_964447225.1 uncultured Metamycoplasma sp. | reverse complement strand
ATTCTACTTTCAGTAATATAGTATGGTTGAGATGGAGTTAAAGTATTATTTGTTTTTCTTAATCTATATAGTAGTCTATCTTCATCCATTAAAGAATTTCAAGTATTTATAAATTTTAAATAAATTAAAGAGGAATTTAAGTAAATTTTTCTCATCTCAGTAATTTTGTATCAAACTATGTATTTAGGTTTAATATATGTTGTTGTTCCATATATGTTTTCAAATTGTGGTCCAATGTGTTGTATTTGACTTTCAATTATGCTATATCTTCCAACATGAAAGAAAAAAGATAAAATTAAATCTAAGAATCACAACAATGAAAAACTTGCAAAAAAAGTTTTTTTAATAATTTTGTTATTATCATTTAAAACATATACAAAAAAAGCTAAAAATGTTAATATACTAAGTGTTGTAAAAATTAATGACTTTACAAGAAATGCTTGACTTTTTTTATAGATTTTTTTATTTTCTTTTGTTGAACAAATTTCATAATGGATATTGTTAACATCATTTATTAAATACAATTTCATTCTTTTAAGAATTTTTGCTCAAAAAATTTGTTGAGATATAAATGATGGGTCATTTTGATTTTCGTATTCCATAAATTTTTAATTGTTAATAAGAATTATCTTTTTTAGTTTTACCTGTAAAAATAGCAACAGAACTAGATGTTCCGAATCTTTCAACACCCATTTTTGTATACATTATGATATCATCCATTGATTTAATACCACCAGCAGCTTTAATTTTTAAATTATTTTTACCAATAACTTTTTTAAAAATTTCAATATCTTTTTTGTCTGCTCCACGATATGAAAAACCAGTGGATGTCTTAATAAAATCTGCTCCTGAAGCTAAAACAATTTCAGTAGCTTTTTCAATTTCTCAATCTTTTAATAAAGCAGTTTCAATGATAACTTTTAAAACTTTATTTCCACAAGTTTCTTTTATTTTTTTAATTTCATTTAATACATAATCATATTGTCCATCTTTGAAACGTCCTATGTTTATTACCATATCTATTTCATCTGCTCCATGATCAATAGCTAATTTTGCTTCTTGAACTTTAATTTGAGTAATACAAGCACCTAATGGAAAACCAATTACTGAAACAATTTTAATATCTTCTTTTTTTATTTTTTCTTTAACATATTTAATTCATGAAGAATTAATACATACTGCACCAAAACCAAATTTTTTTGCTTCATCTATTAATTTATCAATATCTTTTGAAGTTCCTTCAGCTTTTAAATATGTATGGTCTATCATTTTTTCATATTTCATAACCAACAAAACCTCTTTAATTTAAAACTTTAAAAAGTAAATTCTTCTTCTTTATGTCTATCAACAACTAAGAATTTATCTCCTGGTTTAGGTCCAAAAGGTTTTAATACTTCTTTAGCTTTTGAAAAATCTGTTTTAACTTCATTAAAAAATTTAATTGAATCTAATGAAACAAAAACTGAATTTGTTATTCCAAATTTACCAATTTGTTTTTCATCTCCTACAAGTCCAACAATTGCTGTATTAGGTCTGTATTTTGCAATTTCACTTAACAATTCTCCTGTTGCAGATCTTACAACAACATATTTATATTTTTTGTCTTTAGCTTTGTTTGCAATTTTATAAGCAATTTCACTTCTAAGATCTTTTGATGATTTTTCTCAAATTTGTTCTAATTGAACAGGGTAGTAAAGTTTGTTGTAGAATTCTCTTTCAGCTCTTAAATTGATTGTAGACATAACTTTAACTGCTTCAACAGGGAAATTTCCTGAAGCAGATTCTCCAGATAACATAGTTGAATCAGCTCCTAATTCAGTTGCTCAATAAACATCAGTTACTTCAGCTCTAGTAGGTTGAGGTAATCTTTCCATAGAATCTAACATTTGAGTAGCAACAATGACAGGTTTACCTGCTCTTCTACATCTTCTTATAATGTCTTTTTCATAGTATGGAACATCATAGTAAGGAATTTCTAATCCTAAATCACCACGAGCAATCATAATACCATCTGATGCTTCAATAATTGAATCAATATTATTGATTCCTGTCTGAGATTCAATTTTTGAAATAATTTTTATTTGTTCTCCATTGTTTTTTTTCAAAAAATCTCTTAATTCATTAACATCTTTGGCAGTATTAACAAATGAAGCTGCTATATAGTCAACATCTTCTTTGATACCAAAAAGAACATCATTGTAATCTTTTTCAGATAAGAAAGGTAATGAAAATTCAACACCTGGGATATTAATTCTTTTATTTGTTTTTAAAAGATGTTGATTTTTAGTAATAAGATTAATTATTCCATCTTGAACAGAAATAACAGTTGTAACTAATTTTCCATCATCAAAAAGAATTACATCTCCTTTTTTAACATCTTTATCCATTCGATATGAAACAGTTCATTCTTTTTCAGTACCAATACGATTTTTATATTCTTCTTCTTTTGTATACACAATTATTTCAGTGTCTGCTGAAATTAGTTGTGCACCATCTTTCATTTGCCCTAATCTAATTTCTGGACCTTTTGTATCAAGCATGATAGAAATGGGAATATTTAATTCTTTTTGAATTTGTCTTGCTAAATCAAATTTACTTTTATGTTCATCAAATGATCCATGTGAAAAATTTGCTCTTATACATGTTAAACCTGATAAAACTAATTCTTTTAAAACTTCATAAATATTTGAAGAAGGACCTATTGTCCCAATTAATTTAGATCTTTTATTTATAAAATCCATAATATCCTCACTTTAAAGCTAATTTGTACATTTTGTTTTTTAAACAAAATTATACCTTTTAAATGTATTTTTTATTAAGAAAGCTTTATAAAATATTAAGTACACCTTATAATTTAAAGTTATGAGTTATCATCCACTAGATATTATCAAAAATGCAATAGACAATGAAAAACTTTCTCATGCTTATTTGTTTTATGGTGATAAAGGAGTTGATGTAGAAAAATACTCTTTTGAGGCAATTAAAATGGTTATTGAATCATCTGGTAGAAAAATTGAAGCAAATAATATTGATGAATTAAAATACTTTGATATTCAAATTATTAAACCTATAGTAGAAAGGGATAATCAAATCATCAAAGAAAATGTTGATAATTCAATTGCAAAGTTGTTTGAAACTTCACTGGAAAAAAATGCAATTAAAATTCTTTATATTCATAATGTTGATTTAGGAAATAAAAATTCTTTAAATAGATTATTAAAATTTGTTGAAGAACCTGTTGATGATTTGGTTATCATTATGGATACTAATCATTTTGATAAAGTTTTATCTACTATTAAAAGTAGAACACAAAACATTTATATTAATAGGGAAAATATCAATCAAAAAATTAAACTAATGAAATCAGTTGAACCAAACTTAACAGCATTAGTTGCAAACATTTTTGCAAATTTAGATCAATTAAAATCAATAGACAATGATATGTTTAAAAAAACTTATTTATCAATAATAGAAGCATTTAAACACAATTTGAAAACTAAACATTCATTCAAAACTGATATGTATGAATTATGAAATAAAAGTAATAATGATATAGTTTTAAGTGTTTTGCAATTTTTCTTTTATCAACTAATGGTAGAAATTGATAAAAAAAATCCTTTATTTCCTAATCAAAATTCTTTAATTAATGAATATAAAAAAAAGAATCTTGATATTAATAAAATTCAAGTTCTAATAGAACAAACTAAAAAAAATTTACATTTTCATGCAAACTTTAATCTTCAAAAAATTGTTTTTTTAAATGAATTAGAAGAAATTTTGTTATAAATTGCTTTTAATTGATTCGCATATAGCATGAGCAGAATTTCCAACAATTAAAATTAAAGAACTATCATTTATAAATACTCCGCTAATTCCAACCATTGTTTTAATTGTTTCTAAGTCGATTTTTTCTCTGAAGTTAAAAGATATTTTAACTTTTGTATGAGTGTTATTAACTTCTTTTATGTTGTTTGGACCACCAATTGAATTAATTAACTTAATGATATTAACACCTACTTTTACTTCTTGAGATAATGTTGTTCTATCTTTATATTTTTTTGTTTTTTGATTTCAATAAATTCAAATTAGTCCTATTGTGACAATTTGTAAAAATATAAAAAGAAATTTTTCTTTAAAAGTCATGTTTTTCATAATTTCAACCTTAAAAATTAATTATACAAATTATATATAATAATTTAAATATGAAAGAAATAGTAGTTACTGGGATAACAGCAACAGGTAAATTAACATTAGGTAATTATATTGGAGCTATTAAAACAATGATAGAGATGCAAGATAAATATGAAATGTATGTTTTTGTTGCAGATCTTCATGCTTTAACCACATATATAGATCCTAATTTATTAAGAGAAAATAAAAAAGATATTTTCGCTCTATATTTAGCTTGTGGTTTAAATCCTAAAAAAACCACTTTGTTTTACCAATCGGATGTAGTTGCTCATAGTGAATTAAATTGGATAATAACTTCAATAACTAATATTGGTGAATTATCAAGAATGACACAATATAAAGACAAAAGTCAAAAAATTATAAAACAAGATAATGGAACTGAAATGATACCAACAGGATTATTTGTTTATCCCTCATTAATGAGTGCAGATATTATTTTATATAATCCCAATTTTGTTCCTATTGGTATTGATCAAAAACAACATTTAGAACTATGTCAAAAGTTAGTAAAAAGAATGAATAAAAAATATAATCTTAATTTTAATGAACCCAAACCCATTATTCCTAAAATTGGTGCAAAAATAAAATCACTTCAAAATCCAGAAGTTAAAATGTCTAAATCTGATAAAAATAATAATGCATCAATTTATTTACTTGATGATCCTGAAATAGCATATAAAAAAATTCAAAAGTCAGTTACAGATAGTGAAAACAAAATTTACATTTCTGAAAATAAACCAGGAGTTTTAAACTTACTTACAATATATGCTTCTCTTAAAAATATTTCTCTAGAAGAAGCAGAAAAATATTTTAAAAATAAAAATTATAAAGAATTAAAACAAGAAGTTGGTTTGCTTGTAAAAGATTTTTTAATTGATATCCAATCTAGATATAGATTATATTTATCTAATATTAAAAAATTGTCACATGAAGGAGCACAAAAAGCTTCTAAAGTTGCAAATAAAAACCTTTTAATTATCCAAAAAGCATTTGGTATTAAATAAAAAATCACTTTACATTAAAAAATTATTAATTGTTCTTTTAACTATTTTTTGTTAAAAAATATATAATTATTATGTAATTGTGTATTGAAATAAAAATTTTTATTTTTAAGGAGACATAAAAATGAGTTTGTTTGAAAAATCTATAATTACTAAACCTAAAAATTTGGTTAATGCTAAAGAAATGATAAAAAAGGCTTATGAAAACCATTATGCTATCCCTCATATTAACATTAACAATCTTGAATGAGCAAAAACTGTTTTATTAGCTGCTCAAGAGGCAAATTCACCTGTTATTTTAGGTACATCAGAAGGTGCTGTTAAATATATGGGTGGTTTAAAAACTATATATGGAATGGTTACAGGTTTAATGAATGATTTAAATATTACTATTCCTGTTGTTCTTCATTTAGATCATGGTTCATATGAAATGGCAAAATTAGCTCTTGAAAATGGATATACTTCAGTTATGTATGATGGATCACATGAAACTTTTGAAAAAAACTATGAAAGAACACAAGAAATTGTTAAATTAGCTAAAAAATACAATGCATCTGTTGAAGCTGAAGTTGGAACAATTGGTGGAGAAGAAGATGGTATTGTTGGTTCTGGTGAATTAGCTGATATTGGTGAGGCAGTAAAAATGAAAGAATTAGGAATTGACTTTTTAGCTGCTGGAATTGGTAATATTCATGGTCCATATCCTAAAGGATGAAAAGGTTTACAGTTTGATGTTTTAGAAAATATTTCTAAAGCATGTCGAATTGGATTGGTTTTACATGGTGGGTCAGGTATTCCTAAAGATCAAATTGAAAAAGCTATTTCATTAGGTATTTCAAAAATTAATATCAACACTGAATTACAACAAGCAAATGCAAAAGCTATTTGAGAATATGTTGAATCTGGAGAAGCTAAAAAAGGGAAAAATTTTGACCCTAGAAAGTTATTAGCACCAGGTATTAAAGCAATGAGAGAAGTTGTTTTAGAAAAAATAGATGAACTTGGTTCAAAAAATAAAGCATTGTAATTTATTTTGGTACTCATTTATTTTTGTTGGTATTTCAATATTTTTTACTAGTTCTTGTAATTTAATTAGTGATTTTTCAAGGTATATTACAATTACAGAAGTAATAGATGGTGATACTTTTAATTCTTTAAATGATAGATATCGTATTTTAGGTATTGATACTCCTGAAACATATGATTCTAACAATAATTTTCAACCTACATCAGGACCTCAATATTTTTATGGTACAAAAGCTAAGGAACACGCAAAAAGAATATTAAGCAATCGACAAGTTGAAGTTGAAATTATTAAAAAGGACAAATATAATAGAAATATTGTAAAAGTTAATTTAGATTATGACCTAGATTTTGGTTCTTACATGATTAGAAATGGATATGCAATTGTCAGATATATTTCATCTAATAAAAATAGTCCATTTTATTTTTCAGATATAAATTACATTAATAACTTGTATAGTTTAGAAAATGAAGCAAAACAAAACAAATTAGGATTTTGATCTGAACCAGAAACTATTTTTAAAAAAATATTTCCTTAGTTAAGTTAAAAACATTATAATTTTAACTTTTTCATTATTTCATCAATTTTATCATCATCAATTTCTTTTAAACGTTCTTCATTAGTTTTAAAAACTTTATCAATTTTTTCAATTGATTGTTCAATTATTTCGTTTGATTTTTTATCGTCAAATTTAACATCAAAATACTCATTATTTTCATTAACATTAAAATTAATGATTGGATAATGTATTCCTTTAGTTTTAGAAATATTGTTAAAATTATCATCTAAAACATTTTCAACATAAGATTGACGGTCATAATCATACAGTTCAATTGTATTATCAGATTTATTAACAATAAATTGTGTTTTTTGATTTTTAATAATATCTCTAATCACTTTTTTAGAATTTAGATTTTTAATTAATTGTTGTCCTTTTGTTGCTCGAGATGTGTATGCTATTAAAGAGAATTTAATATTTTTATATCCATTTGTTCCTGATATAAATGTTATAGATTCATTATTGTTAGAAATACCAAAAGCTGTAACTCAATTGTGTTCTACTTTAATCAAAGTATTTCCACTTGCTTTTGCTGAAAGTATTGGTAATTCATTTTCACTAAATTTAACTGTGTGTGTTGTATTAGTAATGATAATAACATCTTCTATACCATTAGATATTTTTGCATTAACTAATATGTCATTATTTTTCTTGAATGAAATAGCTTTCATTGTTTTTGAAATTCTAGAAGCTTCAAAATCTTTTAATAGCACTCTTTTACCTATACCAAATTTAGTTACTAGTACAACGAAAGCTTTTATATCAAAAGAAGTTACATCTATAACAGAAACAATTTTTTCATTTGTACTAATTTCAACAAAATCAGTTATAAATTGACCTTCATCTTTTCATTTTGATTCATTAATTTTATGTACTGGTACAATGGCATAATTACCTAAAGAAGTAAAAATTAATAATTTATTTAGTGTATTAGATTTGTCAATGTAGATAATTTTATCTTCATTTTTAACTCCAAATGTTGATATTTCATTTGCCTCATATATACGATTTGAAAATCTTTTTAAGTATCCATCTAGTGATAATGAAATTCAACATTCTTCAGATTTTATTAATTCATCTTGTTTTATATTTATATTAATTTCTTCTTCAATAATTTGAGTTTTTCTTTCATGTGCATATTCTTTCTTAATATCTTTAAATAATGAAATTAAATGTTTATCAAATTCATTTGAATCTGATAATAATAATTTAAAATACGATATTTTCTCTTCAAGTTCTTTTTTTTCGCTATAGTAAATAGAGACATCAGTTTTATTTAATCTATAAAGTCTTAATTCAGCTATGGCAGTTGCCTGAATTAACGTAAAACCTAATTTTTCTTGAAGATTTTGAATAACTCCTTGTTTTCCATCTGATGATTCTCTTATTACTCTTATTACTTCATCAGGAATTTGACTAACTCTAATTAAACCATTAATAATTTCTAGTCTTTTTTCAGACTTTGCCAAATCAAATTGAATTGCTTTTGTTCTTACTTCTTTAATGTGTTTTAAATATGCGTCAATCATTCTATCAACACCTAAAATTTTTGGTGCTGCATCAACAATTGATACCATATTGTAGTTGTAATATATTTTCATGTCTGTTTTTTGCATTAAAAAATTAACAATAGTTTGGGGATTTGCTTCATTTTCTAAAATTATTGCAATTGAAATACCATCACGATCTGTTTCATCTCTAACTTCTTTAATACCATTTAATTGTCCATTAACTCTAAATTCATCAATATCTCTAACAAGTTTTGATTTAACAACACCAAAAGGAATTTCTTTGATTCTAATAACGTCTGATTTACCTTCTTTTTCAATTACATATTTACTACATAAAGTAATTCTTCCTTGACCTCTTTCAAAAGAATTTTCAATTCCTTTTATTCCATAAATAACTCCTCCAGTTGGAAAATCAGGTCCTTTGATATATTTCATTAAAGATTTTCAAGATAATTCAGGATTTTTAATTTTTGCTATTGTTGCATCTAATAATTCTCCTAAATTATGTGGAGGTATTTCAGTTGCAAATCCAGAAGCAATTCCTTTTGCACCATTTAATAATAAGTTAGGGATATAAGAAGGTAATACTGTTGGTTCTTTTTCAGTATCGTCAAAATTTGGAGAAAAATTAACTGTATTTTTTTCTAAATCTTGAAGCATTAAAGAAGATATCTTTGATAATTTAGTTTCAGTATAACGCATTGCAGCAGCAGGATCATCATCAATTGATCCTTTATTACCATGCATTTCAACAAGTGGTTCTCCCATTTTTCAATCTTGAGCCATTCTTACTAAAGCTTCATAAATTGAACTGTCACCATGTGGGTGATATTTACCTATAACATCTCCAACTACTCTTGCTGATTTTTTATATGACTTGTTATATTGCAAACCTAAATCATTCATTGAATATAAAATTCTTCTTTGAACAGGTTTAAGACCATCTCTAACATCTGGTAATGCTCTTTGCTGAATAATATATTTTGAGTAACGAGCAAAACGATCAGACATAATATTGTCTAATGATTGAAATTCAAGCTTTTCTTCAAATATTTCATCTTGCTTTGCCATAAATTGTGTCTTTAAATAATTAAATTTATTTAATTATAAATTAAATTTAATTTTTTGTAATGACAATCATATAACACTAGATTTATACTTAAAAAGCAAAATTTAAAAAATTATTTATTTCTAATAAAAGGTAATTTTTTGAATTTAATCAATCTAAAAAGTTACATTGTGTTTTTTCTTATAATATATTATTGAAAATATAATAATTATAGTAATTTACCAAGGTGGTTTTTGTGTTTAAAAATTCATTTGAAAATAAAGCAATTAATGCTATGAGATATGTTGGTTTAAAATCAATTCAAGCAGCCAAAGGTGGTCATATTGGTATGACTATTTCCGCTGCTCCAATAACATTTACTTTATTTACAAAGTTTATTAATATAAATCCAAATGATGGTAAATGAATTAATAGAGACCGATTTGTTTTAAGTGCTGGTCATGGTTCTTTAAGTTATTATTCAATTCTTTATTTATCTGGAATTATTTCTAAAGAAGAAATGATCAATTTTAAGCAAGAAAATTCTTTAACTCCAGGTCATCCTGAATTTGAAAATAATAAATCTAATTTTATTGATGCTTCTACTGGTCCATTAGGTCAAGGATTAGCTATGGCTGTTGGTATGGCACTTGCTCAACAACAATCAAATATAGCAACTAAAAATGAATTTGATAATTTATTTACAAATTGAACATATGTAGTGTGTGGAGATGGTGATTTACAAGAAGGAATAAGTTATGAAGCAATGGCAATTGCTGGTAAATATAATTTAAATAAATTGATTGTTTTACATGATTCAAATAAATTTCAATTAGATTCTGCAGTTTCTAAAGTGTCAATTGAAAATTTAGAGTTAAGAGTTAAATCAAATAATTGATTTTATATTAAATGTTCAAATGAACCATCAGATATTGAAAATGCTATTAAACAAGCTAGATTATCTAATAAACCATCATTTATTGAAGTTGATACTATTATTGCTGAAGGTTTAACAGTTGGTAATTCAGATAAAGGACATCATGGACTTGTTACTGATGAAGAATTAGATAAATTTCAATTAGAATTTGGGACTAATTTTAGTGATTGAGAAATTGATAAAGATGTTTTAGATTACTTTCACAGTACTGTTATTCAAAGAAATTTAAAAAATGTTCGCAAGTGAAATGATATTGTTAATCAATACAAATCAAATCCCAATTTCAATAAATTGATGAAAATAATTGAAGGTGATTTTGATTACAAATCATTATTTAAAAATGTTTTTATTGATAAAAAAGATCAAGCAACAAGAGTTTATTTAAAATCATTTTTAAATTCATTGATTGATGTAAATCCTTTTGCATTAGCTACATGTGCTGATCTTGCTAGTTCAACAAATTTAATTATTGGTAAAAATACAGCTATTTTATATTATGGTCAATCATTACCAATAGGAATAAGAGAATTTGCTATGGGTGCTATTATGAATGGATTTGTTTTGTATGGTTCATGATTTAAAATTATTGGTGGAACATTTTTAGTATTTGCTGATTATATTAAGCCAGCTATTAGACTAGGCGCTTTGATGAAATTGCCTACCATTTATGCATTTACTCATGATTCTTATCTAGTAGGAGGGGATGGTCCGACTCATCAACCTTATGATCAATTGCCAATGTTAAGAGCTATTGATAATGTTAATGTATATCGTCCAGCTGATGAAGAAGAATTTAGATATTGCATTACAGAATCATATTTATCAAAAAATAAAACTTCAATTTTAGTTTTATCAAGACAAAATGTTAAATCTTTAAATATAAATATTAAAAAAGATGAACTTAAAAATGGAGCATATATTGTTAAAAATTGTGAAAATCCTGATTATGTACTAGCTGCTTCAGGTTCTGAAGTTCAATTAGCTCTTGAAGTTTCAAATGAACTAAGCAATGCAAGAGTTATTTCAGTTCCTTGTTTAAATAAAGCCATTAAAATGAATCAACAAGAATTAGTTAATATGTTTGGAGCAAAAAAAGCATTAATTACAATTGAAACTTCATCTGATTACATGTGATTAAAACTTCATCTATCAAACCAAAGAAATATTCACATAGGTGCTTATACATTTGGAAAATCAATGGATGGAAATAAGTTATACAAAGATAAAGGATTTAATAAAGAATTTATTTTAAGTCAAATTAAATAAGGATAATTATGAATGATTCATTATTACTTTCATATTTAGAAAGACCTAAAAAACTTGATGATATAGTTGGTCAAGATCATTTAGTTGGAAAAAATAAATTAATAAGAAAAATGATTGAAACAAAGCAAATTTTTTCAATGATTTTTTTTGATTTACCAGGAATAGGGAAAACATCACTTGCAAATGTAATATGTAATGAATTGAATCTTAATTATGATTTTTTTAATCCTACTATTAACAAAAAAAAGGAACTTGATGATTTATTAAATGAAAAATTAAGTGCAGGAGAAAAATTTGTTATTATCATTGATGAAATTCATAGAATGAATAAAGATAAGCAAGATATTTTGTTGTCTTACTTAGAAAAAGGAAATTTAATAATTATTGGTACAACTACTGAAAATCCTTATTTTGTTGTAAATCCAGCTATTAGAAGTAGATGTCAAATTTTTGAATTAAAACCAATTTCAAATGAGCAAATGTTTGATTATTTAACTAAAATTGTAAAAAAGGAAAAGATTAACATTAATGAACAACAAATTGAAATGATTGTTAATAATTCATTAGGAGACTTAAGATCCTCAATTAATACATTGGATATAATAAAACGAATATATAAACAAGACAAATTAACTAATGATGATTTTTTGAAAATCATTCCTAGTGTAAAAGTTATGGGATCTTCCTATGGAAATGAATTTTATAATTTACAATCAGCTTTTCATAAGTCATTAAGAGGTAGTGATGTTGATGCTTCTATATATTATTTAGCAAGACTTATAAAAATAGGTGATTTGCAATCTATATCAAGAAGAATGATTGCGATGGCTTATGAAGATATAGGATTAGCTAATCCTAATTTACTATCTAGAGTTATATTAGCAGTTAATTCTGCAGAAAGATTAGGTTTTCCTGAAGCAAACCAAATTCTTGCAACAATTGTTATAGAGTTATGTTTATCACCAAAATCTAATTCAGCAATAATGGCTATTAATAGTGCTCTTAATGATTTAGATACTAAAGGGTATGGATCATTTGATATACCAAATCATCTAAAAGATCAACATTATAAATCAGCATCTAAATTAGGATACAAAGGTTATAAATACCCTCATGATTATAAAAATAGTTGAGTCAATCAACAATACTTACCAAATGAAATAAAAGATGTTAAATACTATAATCCAAATAACAATGAAATAGAACAAAAAATGAATAAGAATTTGAAAGAAAGAATGAAATAAAATATTTTATCCATATAAAAATTGATTTTTATTTTTGATAATAAAAAACATAAAGAGATGAAAAATTATTCTCTTTATGTTGTTAAATAAAATATCTTTAATATTAATAAGCTAATGTTATTAAACCAAAAATTAAACCAGCACATATTGGAGCAAATACAGGAATTCATGAATATTGTCAATTTGCATTTACTAATGGCTTACCAGTTTTAGTTAAAATCAATAATTGATAAACAATTCTAGGTCCTAAATCTCTAGCTGGATTTAAAGCAAAACCAGTTGATGAACCTAAAGAAAATCCAACACCCATAATTGCTGCAGTTACACATCCAATTGTTGCTGCTGAATTTAAACTACCAATTTGATTTGAATGATAAGTTAATACAAAGATCATCATTATTAAAACCATTGTTCCAACAAATTCAGATCCAAAGTTAGTTAAATAGTTTCTTTTTCCATCAAAAGCAGGATTAGTACATGAAGATCCTCTAGTTGCTGCTTTATCACCATCAACTAATTCAGCTTCATTTTTAATAAAACTTCAATTAATTAAATAAAGAATTATTTCTGCTATCATAGCTCCTAAAAATTGCATTGGTATAAATATAAGCACTTGAGCATCTTTAAAAGAAGCAAAAATTGATACTGCTGGATTTAAATGTCCAGGACCACCCATTGCAGTAGCAGCTATAGCTCCAACAAATAAACCAAATCCTCAACCTAGAACAACAACAATTCATTTTCCTGGTTGATTAGCAAACATTTTGCTATGATTAACGGAAAAACAAGCTCCATTACCTAATAATACTAGTAATAATGTTCCTATCATTTCACTAAATATTTGACTAACTGTCAATGTCATAATCTCACCCCCTAACTGTATTTTCTTTGTTTATGTTTTTTAATTTTCATGATAATTAAAATTACAATTAGTGGTACAACAGCTGCACTTAAACACAATAATGTTACACTTCATCATTTTCTTCATATTGAAGATGCATTAGTTATTTTTGATGAGAATTCTTTTGCTTCTTTTCCTCTATTTCCTTTAGAGTCATACCAAGCATCTGCTTCAATAGTAAATGATATTTTTATGTCCTTATTATTAATTTCAGTTTTTACATTTGTTATTTGACTTACTGAAGTTATGTTGTAATCACCTGTTATAAAACTTGAAAGATTGTCAAATATGAATTGTTCATTAATAAGATCTTTATATTTTTCAATGTTATTATCAAAATCATTTCATCCTAATGAAGAAGGTCTAATTGGATTTATTAATTTTGTTTCCTTCATATTTTTGAAGTTAACAATTTTTGTTTTAAATGTACCTTCTTCATTTGAAAGTACATCATTTGATAAATAAAATGAATTAGCTTTTAATTTAATTATTACATAAATAGAATTTCCATCAACACTTGTTGAATTAATTGTAATATCATTAATTGTAATTTTTGATATTTCTCCATTGAAGAAATTTGATAAATTATTAAAAACTAGATTTGGAGTAATTTCACTTTGTTTAGTCAATGCTTCTACTTGAGATCATCCAAAAATTGATGCGTCAACTGTTTCTTTAATTGTAGTTTTATAATAAATTTTAAAATCTTTAATTACAGTACTATATTCTACTTCTTTATCACTAATTAAAATACCTTTAGAATCATAACATGTATTTTTAGCAAATTTAATTTTTATATTAATTGAATTTTCTTTTATTGTTTTTTCAACTGACAATATGCTATTTTCATTTTGAATTTTGTAATCACCACTTAAGAAAGTAGTTATATATTGAAAAATAAAACTTTTATCAATTTGATTATATGCATCATTTGCTTGAATTTCACTCAAACCAAATTGACTTGCATATAATGGATTATTGATTTTTGTTTCTCTCATTACTTTAAAGTTTTGAATAATAGTTTCATATGTTCTATCTTCATTACCTAATTTACCACTAGCATCATATCAAGAATTAGCTTTTAATGTAATAGTTATATTTAGTTTGTTTCCATCAACAATAGGTAAAGAAACCATAATATCACTTTGATTTATTTTTTGTAATTCTCCATTAAAGAAAGAAGATAAATGGTTAAACACAAATGCTTGATTTATTTGATTTATAGCTTCAATAGCTTCATATTGATCTAAATTTAATGATTTAGCATCAATAGGATTAATAATATTTGTTTCAATTATAGTTTTTAAATTAATTATAACAGTTGTAAAATCTTTACTACTTGTAGCTAATTCATTGTCTTCGTTATAGAAAGAACCTGCATCTAATGTTATAGTAATTTTGATAGTATTATTTTGAACTTCTTTTGATTTAATAGTGATACTATTAACATTAATTTTAGATGTTTCTCCATTAAAGAATATATCTTTATATTTATATATAAAATTAGAATCTAGTTGATTAATTTGACTATTAGCATCTAATGTTGGTCCTCAACCAATATCTATTGAATTTATTGGATTGTTGATATTTGTTTTTCTTAATAATTTAAAGTTTTGGATTGTAGTTGTAAATTCTTGAGAAGTTGTGGTACCTATAATTCCATTTTCATCATATCAAGAACCAGCAGATAATGTTATTGTTAAAATGATTGTATTTTTATTTACTACTTTTGAAATAATAGTTATATTAGATGCACTAGTTACTTTACTTGTGTTACCAAAGAATTTATCTATATTTTTAAAAATAATATTTGAATTAATTTGATTATTTGCGTTTTCTGCTTCCACATCATTAAATCCTAATGATGCTGCTTCAATTGGAGATATTATTGTAGTTTTGATAATTTGTTTAAAATTAGTAATAGTAGTTTCAAAATCTTTGTCTATTGTTCCTAATATATTATCTTCACTATAATAAGAATTAGATTTTAATGTTATAACAAGTTTAATAGTGTTACCTTGAATTTCTTTATTTTTAACACTTATACTATTTAAAGTTATTTTATCTATATTGCCTTTAAAAAATTTAGAAATATTTTCTAAAATAAATTGTTCATTTATTAAATTTATTTGGTCATTTGCATCTAAATCATATCATCCAAAAGTATTTGCATCAATTGGGTTGTTGATTTCTGTTTTATTAATTGTTTTAAAATTTACAATTACTGTATTAAAAGTTTTTGGTCCATTTGTTACTAATAAACCGTTTTCATCATAATAAGTTCCAGATGCTAATGTTATTTCTAATTCAATAGTATTATTTTTAACGATTTTACTGATGGTTATTTGGTTAGAATCTGTGACATTATGGTCTCCTATAAAAAATCTTTCAAAATTATTTTTTATAAATTGAGCATTTAATGTATTGTTTGAAAAGTCATCAGCATACTGATTATTTCAACCATTAGCATCTGCAAAAATTGTTTGAATAATTTCAGTTTTTCTTAATTGATCAAATCCCACAATAGTCATATCAAATCAATTAGAAGGACTAGTTTGTGGTTGTTGACTAGTTCCATCATATCATCCACTTAAGAATTTGATTTTTAAGGTAATGTTATTACCATCTAAAGTTACTGATTGTACTTCAAATGTAATATTACTATCCCAATCACCAGTCAAAAAGACATTTTTATTAGCAAAATCATTAAATAAAGCATTAGTAATTTTAGCTAGGTTATCTTGAGCAGTTCCTACTAAATTTAGATCTAGGGCATTAACATTAGGTTTAACTTGGGTTTGTTTTTTAACTACTGGTTCACTAAAACCACTAATGGTAATTTGGTATGCTTGAGAAAGTCCATTTTGTAATTGACTATTAGCATCATACCAACCATTATTAAATTTAACAACTAAAGTAATGGTGTTTTGACTAACATTAACATTGGTAATATTAAATCCAATATGGTCTTCATAAGACCCTTTTAAAATATTAGCTTTGTATTGTTGAAATAACGCTTCATTAATTTTAGTTTCGTTTTCAGCCGCACTACCACTTAGGCCAAAATCATTAGCACTTAATGTTAGTGATTTAAATTCAGTTGGAGTTTTTTCTACTGGTTGTTCAAATCCCACAATAGTCATATCAAATCAATTAGAAGGACTAGTTTGTGGTTGTT
>CAYURK010000009.1:0-1801 GCA_964447225.1 uncultured Metamycoplasma sp. | reverse complement strand
ACCACTTAGGCCAAAATCATTAGCACTTAATGTTAGTGATTTAAATTCAGTTGGATTTTTTTGAGTAAAATTGGTAATTGTTGTTTTTTCAAATGTTTTATCAAATTGACCTAGTACACCATTTTCATTGTATCAAGAACCTGCTTCTAAAGTTATGTTGAAAGTTATTTGTTTATCAGTAGCATCTAGATTTTCGATTGTAATATTATTAACATTAATTTTTGATGTTTCTCCACTAAAAAAGATGTTTTTTCTTGCAAAAATAAACTCTGGTGTAATTTCATTAATTTTATCTTGGGGATTAACATTAATTCAATTTAAATTAGTATTAGCAAAAATTAAAGGCATTATTTTTGTTTCTTTAACTTTATAAAAATCAGTTACTCAAGTTATTGTTCCTATATCTTTATCATTTACAATTTTTCCATTTTCATCATATCAATGTCCTTGTTTAATTCCTCAAGTTAATACTAAAGTATTACCTCCTTCAACAGTAGGATTAATAATAATTGTAATATCATCTTTAGAGTCTACTTTATTATCACCTTTAATAAATTTATCTTTATTATCAAATATTATTTGCTGTCAATCAGTATTATTTATAAAATTATTATCTAAAACTTGATTGGCTCATGTACTATTTATTTCTTCTGCTTTAATTGATTGTATTAATTCTGTTTTTTGATTTTTTTGAACTAAAGCAATATTTCCAAAAACTTTATTTTTATTTTCAATAATATTTCCATTTTCATCATAATAGTAATTTAATGTAATATCATTTAAATAAATTTCTTTACCACTTGAATCTCTTGTGCTACTAAATGAAATATTAGAAGTTTTTAAGTCATTTTGTCTTTCTTTTGTTACAGGAGTATTTTCGAAGAAAATACTAATATTTTGAATAATATATTCTTTTAGTTGATCATCTGTTTGAAAATTTCCAGAATTTAAACTATCTACTTCAACTTTAATGTATTGTTTATTATTATAATCAAATGTAGGATCATTAAATGTAGTTGGATTAACTTCGATAGCTTCTACACTACTTCCAAAGGCATTAGAAATTTTATCTTTGTCTTGGAATGAATAAAATACATAAATTTTGCTATTTTTTGGTGCATTAAATGCTGTTGATTCAATATTTTGAACACCTGAATTTAAAACGATTATTTCTGGTAATCCATATGTTCCTCTAAATGCATTTGATTTAATATTACTTATATTGTTATTATTTATAATTATTCCACCATTTGCTAATGCTTTTTGATTAGGAAAATTGATTTGTTTTAAATCTGCACCTTCAAAAGCACTTTCTCCAATAGTTTCAATATTATTTCCTATATTTAAAATTACATCTTCTTGTTGCTTCCCTGAAAATGCTTTATCATATATGGTAGTAACTTTAAAAGTTTTTCCATTAATAATTGGATCACTAGGATAATTAATGATAATTTCATCAACTATATCGATAGTTCCTACTATTTCCTTAGTATTTGTACTCTCATTAAATCCAAAAACATAAGAAATTTGATTCTCTATATCAAATCGATATTCGATGTTGTTATAAATATAGGCATAAACTTCTTTTCCTAATGAATCTTGTTTCTTAATTATGTTAGTTGCTGTAATTCTCTGTTGTTTTACAGAATTAAGTTGTATTTTTTTATCATTACTATTATTTGGTAATAAAAAAATAGAAGTTGATCCAATTAATGATATTAAACTTAGTGATGAAGATAGTAGTAGTTTCTTTTTACTATTTTTGTCCATAATCCATAAATAAATGTAAATTATATCAAAA
>CAYURK010000008.1:0-21179 GCA_964447225.1 uncultured Metamycoplasma sp. | reverse complement strand
AATTTTTTCAAAATTTAACATTATCATTAAAGAAATTAAATTAGTTTTCATCAATTTAATTGAACTACATATTTACTAATTATTATTAAATGGTAATTAAGAAATTTGAATTAAGTAGTTTATGTATAACAAATAATAAAATTAAGAGTTCCTATGATATATTAAATCTAAAATACAATAAATTATTAAATAATTTCTTTAATAACAAAAATAAATATTTTAATCAATAGAATTATATGTTTAAACTAAAATTATCTATTTTTCAAATATTTTATTTCTTTGATTATTTCATCTCTATTATCTTGATTTAATGCTTCATCACACATTTTTTTAATTTCCTCAGTTGAAGGATATTTATATTTTTTTTCAATTTTAATCATTTTTACCTCCAATTTAATGCTATTACTACATTTTTTTTGATTCATTTTTCAATCAAAATTATATTCTTAATTGTATCATTTTTAGTTTTATTTGAATTTTGAAATTTTTCTACTCATTCTTCTAGTTTCGATTTATATTCTTTATATTTATAATTTTTTTTACCTTTTGTTCATTTAAAATAATATCCAAAAAATCATAAAGAATTTATTAAAAACATTAGACTTAGTCTTTTATTTCCATTTTTTAAATGGTGTCCCATCAAATATTTGTAAAATAATTCAGCTACAAAATAGAAAATTGATTTACATTCTTCATAATTAAATTTATTCACTGTTGTATTAATTTCTGAATAAACACTATCATCCAAAAATTCCTCAATAGGTTCATCTGATATTTCAAGAGCTTTTATTCTTGATAATCTTAAAATTTCTTCTAATTTATGAACTAGTTCTTTAGAAAAATTAACAATTCTTACTTTAATTTCTATTTCTTCTTTTGAATTATAAATTTTAGAATTAAAGTAAAATTTATTTTCTTTATAATCAATTAAAGAATTAGAAAAATTTTTAAAATATTCATCAATTTGTTTTATTTCATTTTTAGTTACATAAAATTCAATTTTTTTCATAGTTTAATTTTATCAATCATTCATTTGAATCTAAAGTTAAATAATAAGGACTATTAATTATAAATATCAAATATTTACCTAATAAAATAAAACTATATTCCATATATATTTATATTCAAATTTTTTTAGATAAATAAATTATTTATTTAAAATATCAGGATTTTTTGTGTATTCACAAATCTTTGGATCTTTATTTGTTCATTCTTTAAATTGACTAACAGTTGAATAAATTATATGTTCTTTATCAAAAGAGAAAAAGTCAACATGTGATTCTGGTAATGATTGTTCTTTTAAATAATCAAGTTCAAAATTTGAAGATTCAAATTTATCATTTGCATTTGAAATTTTTGGAATAGAATTAAATAAATTAATTGTATAAGGATGAACTGGATTAGAATAAATTTCTTCTGTTTTACCAAACTCTACAATTTTTCCTAAATGCATAATTAAAATTTTATCTGCTATATATTCAACCATTGATAAATCATGAGCAATAAAAATTAAAGAAACATTCTTTTTCTCACATAATTCTTTTAAAATATTAACAATTTGTGCTTGGATAGAGACATCTAATGAAGCAATAGGTTCATCAGCAATAATTAATTTTGGATTTGATATTAAAGCTCTTGCAATAACAATTCTTTGTCTTTGACCACCAGAAAATTCATGTGGATATCTTCAAGCAAACTGTCTTAATAATCCAACTTCTTCAAGAGCTCGATATATTTTTTCTTTTAATAATATTTTTTTAACAAAATGTTTGCTAAATATAGATTTATGAATTCCTAATAGATGTTTTAATTTTTCTAAATCTTTTTTAAGATTTAATATCTCGACATTAAATGACTGCAAAGTTTCAGATTTTGATTTAACTTTATTATCATAAATATCTAAATGATTTCTTATTTGTTTATTTGATTCTTTTTTAGCAATTAAAAAAATTTCTAGTCCTTTTAAAAATTCTTGATGTTTATCATTAAATTTTTGATCAACATTTTTCAATTCTGTTCTTATATTTTCTAATTTACTTTGTTGTTCTAATATCTGTCTTTCATACTTTGCCATTCTCTTTTCAAATTGAATTGCATAGTCTTTATTTTCTATTTCATATTTATCTTTTAATAATAAATATTCTTTTTTAGCTTTTTCAACATCTTTTTCTGATTTAGAAGGTTTAATATTTTTTTCAATTGGATAAGTTCATTTTAAAATAGATATTTTTTCTTTTAATTCATTTATTTTTGTATCTAAAAGATTTTCTACTTTCATAGATTTAGCACAATAATAACTAAAATCAAATTTAAAAGTAACATCTATGTAATTTTTTAATTCTTTTTCATATTTATTTAGAGTTGTTGATTTGAAAGAATTATCAATAGTATTTAAAAATATGTCTCTATACTTTTTAAAATCATTAATTAATTTATCTATTCCTTCTGAAGATAAAAAAATGATTTGCCTTTTAATTGATTTAAGAATTGAATGCATTTTTTTAGATAATAAAGCTAATTTAATTGCTTTGTTATAATCATCATAATTAGAAAATTGTTTGGCTTTATCACTGTGAGATTTAAAATTGTTTTTGAATTCTTTAATATATGAATCAACAATTGAAGAGTGATTTTGAATGGTGTTTCTTTTTGTTTCTCTTAAACTTTTTAGGTTAGATTCAGAAGTTTTAATTAATTTATTTTTACGGTATTGAAAATCTGTTATTTTAGATTCTCCTAAAATTTTTTCATATTCTTGTTTTTTTCTTTTTAATTCTTGTTCAATTAATAGTATTGAATCATTTCTAAATTCTTCTTGACATTTAAAATATAAATCTAAGATTTTAGAGTTATTTTTAAATATCTTAGAAATAACATTTCCTTCTCTTTCTTGATTAGATAACTTGTAAGCAAAATATTGATTAAAATCATTTTCTATATCTAAATAAGAAAACTTAATTTTTCTAAAAATATCTTTTCATTCATCTAATAATTTTTGAGCTTGATTAGCATGATAAGTAATAGTTTCTAATTCTATTTTTTTAATTTCTTCTGCAAATGTAAATTTAAAATTACTAATTACATCTTTTCAATCTTTAAAAAAATCATTATATTCTTGTTTCATTATTTTATTTACTATTAATGGTTCTTTTAAAATTGTATAAACATTTTGTTGACCATTTAGAGAAGCATGAGGATCTTGAAAAATCATTTGCATATTTTGATTTAAAAACATTTTTTTTCTTTTAGTTAATTTTTTACCACTAATTGCTTGTCCATCTAAACTAACAAAACCTGAATATTCTTCATAAAGTCTAATTAAGCAACGTCCAACTGTTGTTTTACCTGAACCTGATTCACCTATTAAACCAACTATTTCTCCTTGTTTAACATCAAAAGATACATCATCAATAGCTTTAACTATACCTGATGGTGTATTAAAATATTTTTTGACATTTCTAACTTTTAATAATTGATGACTAATCATTTATGTTAAATACCTTTCTAAACATTTTAATTCTTCGTTTTAATTGTTCTGATAATTCTACTTTTGGAGATCTTGGGTCTAATAATCATGTTGCAGCAGCATGAGTACTACTTACTTTAAATAAACTAGGTTCTTTTTTAAAATCAATTTCCATTGCATATGGATTTCTTGGAGCAAATGGATCACCTACTCCTAAATTTGCCATATCTGGTGGAGTACCTGGAATATTATAAAGTTTTTCATTCTTATCTTCTGGTATAGAAGATATTAAAGCTCAAGTATATGGATGAAGAGGATTTGTAAAAATATCAATTTTTGTTCCTCTTTCAACAACCCTTCCTGCATACATCACATAAATATAATCACAAAATTTTGCAATAACAGAAATGTTATGAGAGATAAAAATAATTGAAATGCCAAAATTAGTTCTTATTTCTTCGAAAAGAGCTAATACTGATGCTTGAACTGTTGGGTCCAGTGCTGTTGTTGGTTCATCGGCAATTATTAAATCTGGTCTAGCAGCAACTGTCATTGCTATTACAACTCTTTGTTTCATTCCACCACTAAAAGAATGAGGATATGATTCCATTTTATCTTTTGCATTTCTTATCCCAAATTTTTCTAATAAATCAACCAAATATTTTTCTTTTTCATCAAGCGAATTAAATCTAGGATCATTTTTTAATACATCTAATAATTGGTGTTTAATTTTTCTAGTTGGATTTAATGAAGTTAAAGGATCTTGAGGAATATATCCAATTTTTTTACCTCTAACTTTTATTCACTCTCCACCTTTTAATTTTGATAAATCAATTTCTTCGATTTCATTTGAATTATGATTTTTTTTAGAATATAACATCATTTTGTCAGCAGTAGTTATATCAAATTCATTAATATTTAATAATGTTTTAGATGTTACTGATTTACCTGAACCTGATTCACCAACAAGACCAACTATTTGTTTTTTTCATATTTTTAAATCTACACCTCTAACGATGTTAATTACTTTTTTTCTATTTAATCTAAAGCTTACTTGCAAATTTTTTATGTCAAGGAGTAAATCTTTATTTTCCATTATTTTTTCCTTCCAACTTTTGGATCAAGTGCATCGTGTAATCCATTTGCTATAAATTGAGCTGATAATGAGAAAAATAATAGTATTATTGATGGCAATAATAAACCTCAAAAGTTAACATCTAGTAGTGAAATTGATTCTTTTAACAAGGTACCTATATTAGGATTGTTTGTTGAATCTAAAAATCCTAAAAATACTAGTGATGATATTGCTATAATGATAACAACTATTCTTCTTACATAATTGGTTGCTAATTTACCTATTATCATTGGTAATCCATGAACAAAAATTTGTCTTTGAGTAGAACATCCTACAGCTTTTGCTGCCAAAATGAATTCTTGGTCTTTTACAGTTATCATTCATAACCTTGTATTGTTTACCATATATACTCATCCAATTGATATCAATATTAAATATAAAATGTAAGGATTTATATTTGCTTTCCCAACAATTGTCATTAACATTAAAAATCATATTAATGTTGGGATATTGATAATGATATCTATAAATCTTGAAAATATAGTATCAATTCATTTACCAGCATAAAATCCTAAAATTGATCCAATAGTGATCCCTATTATGGCATCAGTAGTTGCTACTAAAAATGCTAATGTAATACTATCTCTTGCAGCAGTTCATGTTCTTGTTCATATATCAATACCTAACGAGTTTGTTCCTAAAAGTGAAGAAACATTAGTTTCTGAATATAATCTTAAAAATTCATATTTATTATATGTAACAAGAAACTCATTATTTATAGGTATTTCAGAAATAATATGTTGACCACCACTTGCTAAAATTGATTTAACTTGGTCTAATTGGTCTTGGGAAAGTGTTTCAGTTACAGTAGGTGAATAACTAGGAGGCAATTCTCTAATCCAATCAATATCAATAGATGCAATTGGATTAGTTGCACTAAATGGGCTTATAGCTGGAATAATTAAACAAGTAATAGAAATACCTAAAATTAAAATTAAAGAAAATAGAGCAATGTAATTTTTGCAAAATCTTTTGATAATATCAACAATTAAAATTCTAGGTTTACCAGCAAGTGTTGTTGAAACTTTACCAACATCTTCAGCATCAATAAATTTAAACAAAGTATCATTTAATTCAACATCAAAAGTTTTTGTTGGATCACTAATAAAACTATTACTTTGATCTCTATTTTTATCCATAGTTACTATTCACCTCCTTTTTGAACTAAAACTGTATTATTTTTAAGATTTTTGTGACGTTTATATCAATTAATAACTTTTTTAATATATGATGATTTAGATTCTTCAAAATATCTAATTTTTGGATCAATAAAAATATAAGAAATATCTAAAATTATTTGACCTACCATTGATAAAGCAGAGAAAAAGAAAATTGAAAACATAACAACATTAATTTCTCCATTTGGAAATGCCTGTGTAATTACATTAGAAGTACCAGGTACACTAAAAAACTGTTCAATAATAATGTTTCCTGATAATAAAACTATAAATGAAGGAACCATATACGAAATTAGAGGAATCATTATGTTTCTTACAATATGTTTTCAAAATATATCTCATTGATTTAAACCTTTAGCTTTAGCTATTAAAATGTGATTTGAAGTCAAAACAGTAACAATTTGATTTCTAACTAAAATTGTATAACCTGCAAGAGAACCTAATGTAACAGTTATAACAGGTAAAATAATTGATTTAATTGTCATTCCTCAACCTTGAACATCAGGATATTGAAACTGAGAAATTATTAATCCATTAGAAGCATTGGCAATTATTAAAAATATAGGAGCAATAACAAATGATGGAAGACCAATAAATATAACAACAAAAATATTAATAATAGTATCAATTAATTTACCTCTGTTATAACCTGCTATTGTTCCCAAAAATATTCCTATTATTGCTGAAATAATAAATGAAGGAATTGTTATTAATAATGTTCATCCCAATGGTTTAAAGAAAAAATCAGGAATGTATGAATAACCATTGTTATTTGAATATATTTTTCCAAAATTACCTGTAAAAAAATCATGTAAGTATGTTCCATATCTTACTATTACAGGATCATTAAAACCATTTGCTTCTTTTCATGCATTTATAGTTTCTTCATTTGTATCTGAACCAGTGTAAGGAATATCTGCAAAAGAAGCAGTCAATAAATAAACAATTGTCATTAACAAAAATAAACTTATAACTGCTAACAATATCCTTTTTACAATATATCTAAACATTTTTTCCTACTTATTTTTCACTTTTATATTTAATATCTGGATATTTCATATACCCTTGTTTTGATATAGGAACAATATATTCCCTTAAATATAGTGCATAGTTTACACTTTCTAATAAATCTACTGATGATTCTGTATCAATTGAAACTCCTTTTATGGAATTTAATTCCATAATTAATTTAACTCAACTTTGTCCTTTTTCTTCTTTGGTATTTGACTCATTTTCTCACGAAGCTTCCCTTTCAAATAATTTATGAATTGATGGTAATACTGAAATTGGGTCAATATTATTTGGGTTTGAAAAAATTTCATTCTTATTATGATTTCTATCTACTTCAGTAATTGTAGTATTAGTAAAATATGATGTTAAATGGTTATTTCAATAATTTGAAATTAAATCTCAATTTTCAACTTTTAATTCATTACTTGCTTGATTACCTAAATATTTATTCATTTCTTGTCTTACAAATTTAGATAATTCTGTAAATTTAGGAAAAGCTTTTTGTAGTTTTTGAATTATATCTTTTGAAATTCTTCCTTTAGAAACATCAAACAATGAATCATCATCATTATTAATATCTTTTGAAAAAATTCCATAAGCATTAACTATATTAATACCACCACCATCAGATGTATAACCACTTATATATGAACCTATTCCCTCATAATCATAAGATCATAAATTAGCATTAAATGCTCCTCTACGTTGATTAATTTGCCCTAACATTTCCTCTCTTGAAGTTGGTTTAATAAATTTTGCGTTTAATCTTGAATCTAGTGAATTAATTATTTTAACTATGGATTCAGTTGCTGCACATTTAATCTCATCTTGATCAGCAAATGGATAAGCAATATCTCATTCTATTTTTTGGTCAAGATATTCATTTTTTATTACAAATTTATTTTCTTCATTAATATAAGCTCAATTATTTTCAATATAAAAATCATCTAATAATTTTTTTATAGATTTTTGAATTTCTTTAAAATGATATGATCTTAATTTTGAAGTTTGAAGGTCTGGTTCGCTACCATTCATTACAAGTAATTCTTCTTCTTTTAACTCATTCAGTGACATATTAGTCAATTTTTTCATTTCTTGTAATGTATATGTTTTAACTTCATCATTTTCATCTATATAGAATAAATCATTCATTCCATTTAAATTAAAATCAACTGGTGTTAATGAATCGTCTGATCATGATGAAAATTTAGCATTTTGAGCTGCACCACTTAGTCATACATCTCTTGTACCTGTATATGCTTGGTTAATGTATTGATTTCAATTTATTGACGATTGAATTAATGTTCTAAATTTAAACCCATAACCTGCATAAAAACTATTAGCTGTTGAATTATTTCCTTCACTTAATTTTTTAGAATCCATACCATAAACTAATTTTGAATAATTATCATTAAATGTATATGATGAATCAGCATTAGGATTAGCTTGTCAAACCATTCTTGATGTCATTTGTGATAAATTAATTTTTTTAGTTGCTTGTAACCCATTATATTGAGAATTTTTTATTAATTCATCCACATTTTCAGAATAACCATATAATTTTTGTTTCTGTGAGTCAGATAATAATGAATAATCTACTTGTGATAAAGTACCATTTTGAAATGAATTAAATGATTGATTAATAAATGTAGAACTATCTATTGAACCCGCATATTCAATAATGATTTTATTTAAAGTTCTATAACCATCATCATCTAATTCTTCAACAGATTTTACTCAATCTTGATCTGCATAGTGTTTATTGTATTCATAAATTTCTCTACCTGAAACTGATGATACAGGAATATATTGACATGCATATAATGTTTTTTCTCTTGTTTGAGCATATGTATAAATTGCATATTCTGCTGCTTCACCTTTAATTTGACCAGAAGATGTATTGTTTATCGAAGGATTATCATTTAGCATATTTTTTATATAGTCACTTGGTGCTAATGAAAAATGAATAGAACTAGTCAAATATTTTTTGAATACATCATTTGCTGAAAAAGATATTTCATCTTTCATATTTCCATCTTTATTAAAAATATCAAATCACATGGTATACATATCTAATGATTTATTATTTACCATAACTTTTTGAATTGCTTCATCTTGCTCATATAATTTCACTTTATCTACACCAAAAAAATCAAATAAATATTCATTTGGATATTTCATTGTTTCTCCAAATCTTATAATTGTTTGAGTCTTTTTTATAAAGTAATTATCCAATTCTGATGAACCACCATGACTTCTTCGATAAGCTCTATCATATAGTCAAGTTCTTTTTGCTGAATAAAGCATATCCATAGCTTTTATTTCATATTTTGTTGCATTTCCTTTACTATCAACTCAATAATTTTTGATAATATTTCCATTTTCATCAACACTATCAAATGTTAATCCCATATTTGCTAAAACAAATTTCTTGCTCATTGCACTAACATCAACATTATTTTGTGATAAATCTATTTTTTGATCTAAATAGCGATTTTCAAGAATTTTTCAAAATACATCATAATTGTTAATAGATCTAGGATTTTTTGATTTTCTGGTTACAATAAAATCATTTTGATTTTGATTAGATGAATCAGAAGATTCATTTATTAGTTCATCATCATCATTATCAAAAACTAATTGAAAATAATCACTACCATCAATTAAATTACTTTTATTATTTAATTCTTCTTGAGTTATATCTGCTCTAAAAAAAGTCAAAACTATTGCTCTTGCATTTGCAAATTTATATGATTCATATGAAGGAGAAACAACTTTAATACCTTCTTTTGTATTAGCAGTAACTTCTAATTTACCAGAAGTTTTTGTATGAATTAATTCATTATTTAATAATGTTGCTGGTCTATTACCAGAAGTAGGACTTCCATAATTTGCTGATAAATCAAATTTATAACCATCATTGTTTAAATTTTCATTAACCCTAAAAGTAAAAATACCTTTTTGAGATATTCTTTGGACTGATGAAGTTCCAAAATAAACACCAGCCACTGTTCCTACTATTGCAATTGGTACTAAAACTGATAATCCAATTATTAATGCTTTTTTATGTTTATATTTCAAAATAATCTCCTAAATTGTATAAGTTTAATTCTTTAAATAAGTAATGATTTTCATTAATTAATATATTTACTAAGTTTTATATTAATTAATTTTAGATATTAATATTAATCATTAAATTTGAAATAGGTGCATTAATAATATTAGTTTTAATATTAAAAATATTTGTATACACATTGTTACAAATGTTAACTAATCATTGTTGAATACTTTGTAATAAAGTAACTGTTTTATTCATATTCAACCTCCTATTAATCATAATTTGTAAAAGTATAATAGTAATTATAATACAAATTACTCATATCCATTAAAAGTTTTTTTACTAATCATTGGTAATGTTATTCTAATAGCAAATGTAATAATAACAGTATTAAATCAAATCTTTATAAAAGAAGTTGCAAGTGAACCAATCATTGAAACTACAAAATCAATGTTTAAGGCTTTTGAATCAGCATAAGCAATAATAGGAATATTTAAAAATTCTGTTATAACTATGAAAACAACAATTGGAACAAAAATTAAAAAATTGTTTTCTTTCATCTTAAATCTTGCAATTATTAAAACAATCAAGCAAAAACCTATACCTATACTTATTACAGTTGCAAAAATAGTTCTAGATTTTAATAAAGATAATATACCTGTAAAAGATTTATCAATAATGTTATCAGGAATATAAAAAATTGTTATCATTAAACCTATAAAAATTAAAAATAAAATAATAAAACTGATGATAATTGCTACATTTAATTTAAATTTTTCGTTTTTTCAATTGGAAATCTCATCTATTCTATTAACTATTTTTTTGTATCTATTTTCTAACAATTTTGTTTTTTTGTTGTTATTTTTTAAAATGCTTTGATTTAAGCAATATAAAATATAAATTTTTTTTGATTGTAATGATTTTAAAATAGAACTTTTAGAAGTTTTTTTATAAATGAAATTGAAAAAATAAGATGATAATCCTGGTAACATACCTGAAATTCCTAATGCAACTGAATATAATGGATAATAAAATGCAGGAATAAAAATAAAAGAAACCAAATCTGTAATAAATCCTGTAAAAAAACCAACAATTGGACCAAAAAGAAAACCTATAATTTTGATAGGTAATCCTGCCAGAGATAATTTTATTGCAGGAATAGAACTTAACGCAGCAAAACGAGTACCAATAATTACAAATGAAATAGATAAAACAATTAGGATTGAAATAAATGCTATTCTTTTAGAATCTCATTTGTTCATTAATTCTCCTTAATTTCTAAAACTATTTTTATCTCTAATATTATATTGATAAACTTCATTGATATAATCATTATTATTAATATATTATAAAATTTTAATTATGTTAGATACAATTGCAGCTATTTCAACAGGAAATATTAATCAAGCTATTTCAATAGTTAGAATAGTTGGTCCTGATGCTATTGAAATAATTAAAAAAATATTTACTGGAAATATAGGACCTAATAAAACAATTCAATATGGTTTTATCAAAGATCAGAATAATAGAAAAATTGATGAAGTTTTAGTTTCTTTTTTTATTGGAACTGACAATTTTGTTGGAGAAAATACAATCGAAATTAATGCTCATGGAGGAATTGTTGTTACTAAAAAAATTTTAAACTTAGTCTTGTCTTTAGGTGCTAGACTAGCTAATCCAGGAGAATTTACAAGAAGATCCTATTTAAATGGAAAAATGTCACTAATTAAAGCTGAAGCAATTAATGACTTAATTAATGCAAAAACAAATAAGCAACAAGAAATTGCCATTAATTCCTTTGAAAAAGAAAAAGAAGAAAAAATTAAAGATTTTTTAAAATCATTAGAATATCTAATTGGATTGTGTGAAGTTAATATTGATTATCCAGAATATGATGATGTTCCTATATTAGAAAATAAAGATTTTTCCATAAAATTAAGTGAACTTATAAAAGAATTAACCACTATTACTAAAAAAGCTGAATCAAATCAAATATTTATTAAACCAATTTCAATTGCAATAGTTGGTAATCCTAATGCAGGAAAATCATCATTAATGAATGCAATACTAAATGATGAAAAATCAATTGTAACAAATATACCAGGAACAACAAGGGATGTTGTTGAATCAGAAATAGTATTAAATAATTTAATATTAAAATTTAAAGACACTGCTGGAATTAGAGAATCAAAAGATGAAATTGAAAAAATAGGTATAGAAAGATCGTGAAAAGAAATTCAACAAGCAGATGTTATTATTCATGTCATAGATTCTACTCAAAAAATAAATAAATTTGATAAAGAGATAATTGAAAAATCTAAAGGAAAAAATTATATTCAATTATGAAATAAATCAGATTTGATAAAAGAAAAAAAAGACAATAAAATATATATTAGTTCTAAAAATAAAGAAATAAATAATTTTAATAAAGCCATAGAAGACTTATTTATAAATAAAAATATCGAAACAGAGAATATGACATTCAATGAAAGACAAATTACTTGTTTAAAAAAAGCACTAATTTCTTTAAACAATGCTCTAAAAGGAATTAAAAATAATTTCACATATGATATAGTAATTATTGATTTACATCAAGCATGAGAAGCATTAAAAGAAATTTTGGGTAATGTTGATAGAGAAGAATTATTAGATAGTATATTCAAAAATTTTTGTTTAGGAAAGTAATTATGAAAAATAAATATATTGATTTACATTGTCATCCATTTAAAGAATATTTTGAAAATGGAGATGAAATAATAAATAATGCAAAACAAAAAGGCGTTGAAAAAATTTTTGTTGTAGGATGTAGTTTAGAAGATTCTAAAGAAGCAATAGAAATGTCATCAAAACATGAAAATGTTTTTCCAATAATTGGAATCCATCCAAATAACTCTTGAGACGAAAAAATAATTGATGAATTAGAAAAAATAGTTGATGAAAAAATTTTTGGAATTGGAGAAGTAGGATTGGATTATCACTATGAAAATTCTCCTTCAAAAGAAATACAAAAAAAATGTTTCATTAAACAAATCGAAATTGCTTACAAAAATAATATTCCAGTAATTGTTCATTCTCGAGATGCTCATGAAGATACATATGAAATTATTAAAGAATATAAAAAAAAATATCCTGATTTAATTTTTATTCTTCACTCATATTCTTCAGGTCCTAATTATGTTAATAAATATATTGAACTAGGTGTTTATTTTTCTTTTTCAGGTATCGTAACTTTTAAAAATGCAAAAGACACTCAAGAAGCTGCTAAATTAGTTCCACTTGATTTAATATTCTGTGAAACAGATACACCATATTTAGCTCCAACACCTTATAGAGGTAAAACAAACTTACCTGAATATGTAATTGAAACAACAAATTTTATAGCTAGTCTAAAAAATATAGATATTGAAAAGTTATTAATCCATATCAATGAAAATGTTAAAAAATGCTTTAAAAAATTAGAAATTTAGTTTTTCATTATTTGTAATTAATATCAATTAAAAAATATGGCTTAAAAAAATAAGTGATTTTCTTGATTTTATGTTTCTATATAATTTTTAGTCATGCTAAATTAATCACATATCATGTTAATTAATTTTATAAAATAGACATATGAAAAATGTTAAACCTAAAAAAAAATATGGACAAAATTTCTTATCTGATAAAAATACACTAAACAAAATAGCAAATGCTATTGATATTAATAACAAAAATATTATTGAAATTGGACCAGGACTAGGTACTCTTACAGAACACCTTTTAAATAAAGCTAATAAAGTGATTGCTTTTGAAATAGATAGTTCATTGATTAATAATCTTAAAAATAAATTTATAGATAAAAATTTTGAAATCATTAATCAGGATTTTCTTGATGCTAATTTGTCGCTATTTAATGATTATGTAATCATTGCAAATATTCCATACAATATTTCAACTGATATTCTTTTTAAAATATTTGAAAATTCAAATAATTTTAGTGATGTTGTTTTATTAGTTCAAAAAGAATTTGCTTTAAGAGTATGTGCTAAAGTTAATTCATCTGATTATTCAAAATTAGCACCAACAACTAAACTTTTTTATGAATCAAGAATTTGTTTTGATGTTGATAAAAAAATGTTTTGACCACAACCAAAAGTAACATCTTCATTAATTCATCTAACAAGATCAAAAATAAATTATGATGTTGACTACAAAGAAATGATGAATTTTATTAAAGAATGTTTTTTAATGAGAAGAAAAACTTTAAAAAATAATTTGAAAAAATCACTTAGCATTTCTAATGATCAATTTGAATTAATTTGTAATGAACTAAACTTAAACATGAATATTAGACCTGAAGAATTATCACTAAATCAATTTATTGACATATATAAAAAAATAAAGTCAAATTAAGTTGACTTTATTCTCTTACAAGTATTTATATCCTTTTGTTTTATATCAATTACTTTTAACAATATGATGAACAACAAGTAATTGCATAATTTGTCACAGTCCAGAAATAATTCAATAAATCTGAACACCAGCTTCAAATATTAGTGATATTACAATGAAAACAATCATTACAATATTTTGAGTTTTATTTGATTTTTTAAGAGCAGCTATTTCTGCTCTATTAGCCCTTTCTGACATCCGTTTTTTATTTAAGTATTTTGGTAATAAATGTGATGCTGCTTGAGTTAATGGAGCAATTAAAAGAAGTGGTAAGTACTGTCATGATCCCGCAAATAATTCCCGCCATGATGTTAGTGAAAATTGGACGCCAAGACAAACTGTAGCTTTAATATCAGGAATACCCTGAACAACTCTTCAAACAACCAAGAAAATAGGAACTGAAATACACATTGCTTTAATTGGTGCTCACATTGAAACATTATTTGCTTTATACAATTTAGCAACTTCTTGTCTTTTTCTTTGTTCCATTTCACGATTACCTTTAAATGGTTCATATTTTGCATCAATTTTGGCTTTTTTAGGATTTAATTGTTGTTGCTTATGAGTTGCAAATAATGATTTATATGTAAATAATGTAACAATAATTCTTGTTAGTAGAATAACAACAATCATTGTAAGTACCCCTGCTCATCCATTACTATTATCCATAGGATTAATAATTCCATTAGTTATATACGAAAATGGATAAACTAGTAAACCATAAAAAGGCCCTAATCTTCATGAATCAGCTCAAGATGTAATTGGTTTTTGTATTGTTGAACTTGTTCCTACAATAATATCTTTTTTATTATTTTTATCTGGTAAAAATTCAACTTCAAATGGAGTAGTATTATTTGCATCTTTATCATAATAATTTGAGTTTTCATCTGAAAAGACTTGTTTTCTTATACCAAATCCAATTTTTTCCATTAATGATGTTATTAAATTTTGATAAGTTAAAATAGCATTTTTTTGTTGCAATGAAAAAGTATTGTTTTCATTAATCTGGTCATTATTTTTAACAACTAATTTTTCTAAATTACTACTATTAAATTGTTCAAATATTTTAGATGAATTGTCTTTTGCATTATCTTGAAAAGAAAATGTTGAAGGAGAGGTATTTGATTTTTTATCTTCAATAATTTTTGAAAAATCCTCTAACTGACTAAATCTTATTATTACATTTGCTAATGACTGAAGATAATCTCTTGCAAAAAGTTCAGAATTTAATAAATTATTTCCTGAATTTGTTGTTTCTTCTTTAGAAATAGAAACAACATCAACATCTTTTAAAGCAAATCTAAATTGGGAAATTCTATTTGTGTCTGTAATCTGAACATAATCGGCTGAATCGATCGTTCCATCACCATTTGCATCTTTTGTATAGTAATTACCATTAATTTCTACTATTTCCTGATAAGTACCATTAATTTTTTCATATGGGATAAAAGCAGTTTCAATGTCTGTAATACCCATACCATAATAATCTTTTTGAGAATTTGATAATGCATTTCAATTGCTTGGTTTACTTATTGCATAAAAATTAATTTCTTCTAAATCATTTTGAATTTGATATTTAAGAGAATTTTGATTTAAATAGTCAAGAATTTTGCTATTCAAAAATATAAAATTATTATTTTTATTTCCTTGTAATAAAGAGTCTTGACCAACTACTCCAGTAACTATGTTATCCTCTGATGAATTATCAATAGTATTACCTTCTTTAGATAATATTCTTATTGCAGATGAATAATTATCATAAACACCATACAGTTTTGAAACTTCCTCACCATATATAGTTTCCAACTGTTCTCTTATGGTTTTAATTGTTTGATTACTTGCAAGATAATTATCTTTTGATCTTTGCTCTAACTCATAATATTTAATTTTTTCTGTTTTTTGTTTTCCATTTTCATATATTGGATTGCCTTTTTCATCATATATAGGAACTTCCTTTTCTTTTTCAACAACTTTATATGTTGTTACATATGGTGCAACATTGTTATTATTATAAATTTCAACACCAGCACCAACTGTAGAAGTAGTTTTTAAAACACAAGATTGAATAAAACCTGTAATACCTAATCCTAATAAAAAAAGATAAATAACTATTGAAGTTCATTTTCATATTTTTTTAAATCTTTGTTTTGCTAATGATTTTGGGTCTTGAGGAATATTATTTCTAGTATTATTACTTAACAAATCATCAAATTTACTTGATCTTTGATTTAAATTAAAATTAGATAAATTATCTTTATTTTTATTTGAATCTGACCCTTTTGATTTCTTACTCATTATTTCCTTTTTATAATTTTTCAAACATTTTTATAATGTTTTTTTTCTTATCTATTATTGAAAGATTAATAAACTCTTTTCTAACAATTAAAACAACTCGTTTTTTAATTGACAAATAATTAATAGAAGTATCTAGTATTCATTTAATTTGTCTTTTTATTAAGTTTCTCTTTACAGCATTTGCAAATTTTTTAGGAGTTGAAATTCCTATTTCAAAATGATTTGAATTTTCATAATAAATAATAATAAATTTATTTATCAATTGTTTTTTTTGATTTATGATTCTTTGAAATTCCAAATTTTTTTTAAGAATAAATTCTTTTTTCATTAGTTATCTGAAACAGTCAAATGTGCTCTACCTTTAGCTCTTCTATTAGATAAAACTTTTCTTCCTGAAGCACTAGCCATTCTTGCTCTAAATCCATGAGTTTTAACATGTTTTCTCTTGTTAGGTTGATATGTACGTTTCATAGATAAATCCCCTTTTACATAATAAAAATAAATCAAGTATTGATATTATATCAAAACTTGATTCAAAGTTTATTATTCAATTATAATTAAGACTATTCTTCAAACAATTGATTATATTGAGCTGTAGAATCAAAATCTTGACTATCTAAATAATGATTTTCTTCATTGTAATTTTCATATTCATCATTATTTTCATCACTTTGATATTCAGCATATGGATTTGATTCACTCATTTCATTTTCTGTAAGCATTTGTGTATCATATTCAGTATCTCTATAATATGCTCCATGACTAGAAGGTAAAGTATTTGGATTTTCTACCAAAGGTTCTTCATAATAAGGTAAACCTTCACTTTCTCCTTGATAACTAGGTATTAAGTAAGTGTTATCATAATTGTTAATTTCTCTAAAATCAGACAATCCTTCTTCTTCAGACTCATTATTTTTCTTTCTTGATTTAATGATTAATAAAATAATCATAGCTATTAGAAGAAGACCTCCACCACCAATAGCAACAATCATACCAATAAATTGAGAAGTTCATATTGATGAATTTTCAATTACACCAAAATTATTAATTAATATTTTTGTAGAAGCACCTGAAAACTGGAATGATAATGATTTATTTTTTGAATCAATAACAAAAGAACCTGAAATATCAAGAATATTTTTAACAAATTCATCTTTTAATCCAATAGTTGAAATATTACCAGAAAATCCGCTAGGTTTGTATAACATTCCATTGTTTGTTCCTTGTAAAAAGAAATTTCAATTATTTTCAATGAATGAGTTAAATTTATCTCTTTTCTCTAAAAAACTTAAATTTTCAAAATTTTCAGGTAATTTTACAGGTAAAGCATTTGCATCTAAACTATTAACTATATTTTCAGATTTGATTGAATTAAAAGTTATAGCATTTTGATTACTTTCATTAATTTCTATGTTCTTAAGTTCACTAATCAAAATTGTATTAGAAATTTTTAAACCATTTTCAAAAGATGGAAATACATAATTACCATCTTTATCAACTATTCCTGTTACATCAACTACTACATTTAAATACAATCCACCATTAAATCAAGTGTTTAAACCACTAATAGAACTTACAGTAGGTGTACCATTAGAAACAACAACATTTTGTTCAATTAATCTTACAATGTTAGAATAATAATTTGATACTTTTGATACTTTTGAATTTCAAAAATTAGTATTTTTTTCTTGAGTTGAATTATTAATAATTGTTTCTTTGGATGTCTGACGTTTTAATCCTATAAACTTAATAACAAATTGTTTATTGTTACCATTAACATATTCATCATTAAGAGTTAAACTAACACTAATAGAACCATTAAAATCATTTGCAGAACCTTGAACTATTTCATATGAAGAAAAAATACTATTAATGTCATTCCATGATCAATGAGTAACGGAATATGCAGGAAATTCTGTTTTTAAATTAGTAAACAGTTTTTCGTTGCTATCAGAACTTAATGTTAACTGTCAAATCAAATCCAACAATTTTCAATTTTTTCAGTTTTTAGTAAGATTTTCATTTTCAGAAGCAATTGTACTAGGTAATATATTTGTAAAAGTTTCATTTTCATTTGCATAATATTTGACTCTATAATTTTGTACATCAATTTCTTTGCGTAATAATTCTGTGTCTTTTAATACATCACTTCCACTACCACTACCATTGTTATTGTCATTACCACTGCTACTATCGCTTCCACCATTATTGTTGCCACCATTATTGTTGCCACCACTACCATTACTACTATTATTACCACTTATATCTTGCTGCAATATTGTTGCCAATTCTTGATTTGTAAGTGGAACACTATTGTTTACAGCTCCAATTTCGTTAGCTGTAAATGAAAGTTTATTTCAATTAACAGATGGTAAAGATGGATTTTCATCCTTTTTATCATTTGAACAAGAGACAACAAAAGCAATAGGAGTAGCAATTGCAATAGTAGGAAGTACTATTTTTGATAACTTATGAAATGGCTTTTTATTTTTTATTAACTTTTTCATTATAAAAACTACCTTTTACTTTAACTAAATTCATTTCTTTAAATATAAATGTTGAACTTTCAACACAATAATATTTTAAATAAAAAAAAAAAAAATCAATATTTTGACCTAGCATGTCTAATTTAATTAATTCATATTAATTAATTTATTATTGAAATTCTAATAATCTTGAAACTCATTTTGATTAGCTCTATACATTTTTTCATAATATCCTTTTAATTTTATTAATTCATTATGACTACCTTTTTCAATTATTTTTCCATCTTTTAATACTAATATTTGATTAGCATCTTTTATTGTAGATAAACGGTGAGCAACAATAATTGATGTTTTATCTTTCATCAAAACTTCCATACCTTTTTGAATTTTTTGTTCTGTTAATGAATCGACTGATGAAGTTGCTTCATCTAGAATCAATATAGAAGCAGGTGAATAATATGCTCTTGTTAATGCTAACATCTGAGATTCACCCTGAGAAATGGATATACTATCATTAATTTGAGTTTCATAATTATTTGGTAAAACATTAATAAAATGATCAGAACCAATTTTAGAAGCAGCTTTTTTAATTGCATCTTTATCTATTTCTTCTTTATAATGTCCATATGAAATATTAGTATATATTGATTCACTAAATAAATGAGTTTCTTGCAATACAATTGAAATATGTTTTCTTAATTCTGATTTTTTTATTGTACTAATATCTTTCCCATCTAACAATATTTGTCCACTATCAACATCATAAAATCTCATTAATAAGTTAATGATTGTTGATTTACCACTACCTGTAGGTCCAACAATGCCTATTTTTTGACCTTTTTCAATTTTCAAATTGAAATTTTTTAATATCATTTTATCTTCGGAATATCCAAATGATACATTTTTAAATTCTATAGAACCTTGTAAATTATCTATTTTGTCAGTACCTATATCAAAATCTTCATCTTGAATAATGATTTCGTTAATTCGCTTAGCACATGCAAACATTTTTTCATATATTGATGCAAATCTTGAAATGCTACCTATTTCTCCTAATGCAATTCTGTTTAATAAAACAAATGTTGTCAATAAACCAAATGATAAATTTTGAATACCTCCATTAGGTATTTTTTTAGTAATGAAAATTATTCCAACTAATAAAAGTAATCCATAAATAATATTTTCAATAATATCTAATGCTGGATATAACATACCAACTTTGTATTCTGCTTTATAAGATGAAATCCTAAATTTATTATTTGAATTTTTAAATTTCATTTTTGCCTTTTCTTGCATTCCAAATAAATAAATTACTTGCTTGTTAGTAATATATTCTTTACTTAGTGAATTTAATGAACCAATTTTTTCCTGCATTTTTTCAAAATCAGGAGATGATTTTTTAGCAATAAATCAAATAAATATTAATGTTAACAATGCTAATAAAAATGATATTAATGATAATAAAGGAGAAAAAAATAGATTAGTAATAAATATGGAAATAATAATTAAAGGAGAAGTAAACATTCCGGCCATGACTTGAACTACTGATGAGATCATCATGTCAATATCATTAGTTGCTCTTGACATTAATTCTCCAATTTTATTTTTATCAATATATGAAATAGAAACATTCAAATACTTAGTGAATATAGCATATCTAATTCTAGAACCTGATCGGTATGATAATTTAATAGTTCAACAAACAATCATCGAATTTAATATTCAATAAAAAATATATAATGAAATAGTAATTAAGGATGCATAAACAATTTTTATTACATCATTAGTAGACATATTTTCAGAAATTAAATTAATTGTTTGACCTACAAAATATGATCCTAAAATAATTAAACCAGAGCATAGAAATGATAAAAATAAATAAAAGATAAAAATTAATTTATCTTCTTTAAAAAATTTAATTAGTAACATAGATTCTTTAAATTTAAAAAATGACATTATGTGTCCTCTCTTTTATTTTGCAAATCATATATGCTTTTATAAAATGAATCTTTTTTAATTAATTCATCATGATTTCCTATTGATGAAATTATTCCATTATTTAAAACAATTATTTGATCCATTTGTTTTATTGCTGAGATTTTTTGAGAAGTTAATATTAATA
>CAYURK010000007.1:0-22315 GCA_964447225.1 uncultured Metamycoplasma sp. | reverse complement strand
TAACTAAAAAATTGCAATTTTACTAAAGCACTTTGGTATAAATTTTAATTTAATAAGTGATAATAAAATTAGAACTTTACAAAATCAAAACTATTACTTAAATAAATTCTTGATGTATATCAATATTTTCCTTCATCAATTTTTATTTCTATTATCGATACATCTAAAAATATTTCTATTTTAATGTTGTTTGATTTTTTATTTAAAATTATTTCTTTGACTGAATTATATGGAAAATATTTTTTATCATCATTCCTTGTAATAATTATTTTTTTAATTTGATTATCTTCTTTAAAATCAATAATTAACTTTTCACTTTGTGAATCAATTAGTTTTATTTTTTCTTTTATTTTTATATAAAACTCTTTGTACATTACTTTTTGAAAATTAGAATTTAAAAAATTATTTTTATATTTCTTTGGTTCAGTCATTATTAATTTATTTTTTTTAATATCTAATTCTCTAACCATTGATAAAACAAAAATTCATCCTTCTTTTATTTCTGGATAATTTATTGATGTAGGTATACCTGACCATGCAATAATATTTCATTTTCTAGATTTTAAAAATGTTTGAGGTGCATAAAATTCTAGTCCATAATCTAAAATTTGTTCTCTTTTATTAGATTTATTTAGATTAACAAAAATTTGTTTTTTTGAATTAAAAATTTCCTTGATATTTAAAATCATATATCTAACAACATCAGGATTTTGGTCTTCTTTTAATAATGATTCTTTATACTGTGGAGAATATATTAGTACTGCTTTATTTTTTATAAAAATAATATTAGGACATTCAATCATTCTGTAATCACTAGAAATTTTAAATTCTTTCATTAATTCAGCTATTTGTAAATTTTTTGATAATTTAAATAATAATATTCTTCCTTCATTATTTATATTTTGAGCTCCCAACAAAAAAAATAAATTATTTTTATATTTAAAGATATAAGGGTCCCTAAAATGTTCAGTATAATTAGAATAATCAAAAGAATCTAATAATACTCTCTTATTGATAAATTCTTTTTGATCAATATTAAAATAGGAAATAATAATATAAGATGTTCTTATTCAATTTTTATCTCTTACATTACCTGTATACATTGCAATTATTTTGTCTTTAAAATTAATAGCATTACCTGAATAAATTCCATGAGAATCAAATTCATTAATTGGTTTATTCACCATAAATTCATAGTCAAAATCACTAAAATCTTTAGTTATAGCTAATGACATTGTTTTTAATCCATGAATAGGATTTGCTAAATGATGTTGAAAAAAAATATAATATTTTTTATCTTTATAAAATACACAATTTGGATCATTTAAAAGACCTATAATTGGATAGACATGAAAATTAGGTTTATATATAGATTTTTTGGAATTTCTTAATATATCATTTTTTTTTCAATTTAAAAAACTTCTATTATATCTTTTCTGTCTATCTTTACTATTATTCATTAATTTAAATTTCCTTAAATTATTTTATTTTAAATATTTGTAATTATTTTAAAAATAGGTTGACCTTTTTTGATTTGTCCTTCTGATGCTACAACTTCAACAATTTGGTTTTCTTTTACTGATTCACTAAGCAGCGATACAAACACTTTATCATCTTTAGCACCTGAAGCTACTAAATTATTATTTTCAACTTCAACAATTGTTGAAGGTTTTTTAGAAACATTTACTGAAGAAAGAATTTTCTTTTTATATTTAAAGAATTTTAATTCATTTAAATTTTTAGCATCTCTATTTAATTGAGCTGTATCTATTCCTATATGAATTAAAGTTGAATTATTGGCTTTATCTGTAATTGTAATAGCATGACCAGTATTAAATATGCTAGCAATTTTAGCTTTTTTCATTGTTGAAGATAAATCATAAGTAGGTGAATTAGATTTAATTGCAAAGGATTTACCCATTATTTCATCATTAAAGAGAGCTTCATCAATATTTTTTGGTAAAAATAGAGTTCCTGAAATAGGAGAATAAACATAGGAAATAATTTGTTTTTGATTTTGTTTTGAAATTTTATTAACAATATTTGAAATAAATTTAGGCATCTCATTTGATTTATTTACTTCAATTAGATTATTTCTTCCCATTTTTGTTCAACTTAGAATATTAGCCATCACAAAGGCAACAATAGAAGAAATAGTCATTGCTATAGCGGCATTTGCAATAGGAGGCATACCTAAATTTGTCATATATTTACCTCATGGTGTAAAAGTTGCAACTTTTTCATATCATGCTTTTAAATTATCAGTCATAGAAACATCAAATTGTATTAAACCTATTCAAGAAGCAGACCCCAATGAATTTGCTGTAGTTTGAGTCATTCCCAATCAATATCCACCAACTGCTGAACCTATAATACCAGCAATAAAAAAGTGTCTTATATTAATATTTATACCAAATAATGCTGGTTCTGTTATTCCTAAATTTGCTGATAATGCTCCTGAATATGCTGTAGATTTTTTACCTTTATTTTTTAAATAAATTGCAGCAGCTAAACATGCAAATGCTTGTGATACATTTGAAACACAAGCAATAGGTGTAATTCAAGATTCACCACCACTTGCTAATAATTGTGCTTCAATTGGTAAAAATCCTTGGTGAAGACCAGTAACAACAATAGGTGCATAAACAGCCCCTAGTATTGCTCCACCTAATCCAAATCCTGGGAAATTTGTATATATAAAGATTGCTTTAAGCCCTTCAGCAATTGCAAGTGAAAGCATATATCCAATTGGTCCTATAACAACAAATGCACAAATTGTTGAAACTACAACTGTAACTAAAGGAACAGATATAATGGCAATTGATTCATGAGATATTTTTTTCATTAATTTCTCAATTTGAACAGCTAATGCAATAACCATTAATGCTGGAATTACTTGAGCTTGATAACCCATTAGTGGAATTCCAAATATTGGATATTCTACTTCAAATATTCTAGGTGAGCCTGTCCATAAAACAGGAATTTGAGCTACACTTGCTGATTGGAATTCTCCATTTTTTCATAAATCTGGATATAAATTTTCTGGATACAATAGACTTAGTTGATCTGCATCTAATACTCCTTCATTAAATAATGAATACCAACGTATTTCTGCTCCACCTAATGTATATGAATTAATTAATCCTGGTGCAATTAAAATTAAACCTAAACAGGCCCCTAGTCATCCACTGCCACCTCATTTTTTAGCAGCAGTATATCCTATAAAAACAGGTAGCGATCCCAAAATCGCTCCACCTATAGTATCAAATAATTTTGAAAATATTTGAGCAGCTTCATTTAAAAAATTTCCTTCTGCATCTTTACCTATACCAACAACACAAATTAATGAGTTTATAGCAAGAGAAAGACCTCCTGCTATAAATACTGGAATTAAAGGAATAAAAATATCAGCAAATGAACGAATTCCATGCCTTAAAAATATAAAAATATTTGTTTTAATTGAATAATTTGGTTCTCATTTTAATTTTTCTTTTTTAATTGGTTGAGAGTTATCATTAGTTTTAGATTTTTGATATATTTGTAAATACTTATCATAAACTTTGTTTACTACTCCAGCTCCAAATATAATCTGTCATTGTTGACCCTCTTTAGAAAAACCTTTTGATTTTTCAACATTTTCTAATTTATTTTTGTCAACTTTTTCATCATTATTAACAATAACTCTAAATCTAGTTGCACAATGAAAAGCCTCTTTTATATTTTCTTGTCCTCCCAAAGCATCTACTAGTTGTAAAACCGTTTCTTTAAAAGTATCAATTTTGTTTTTACTCATAATTTAATAACCACCAAAAATAACTAAAAATTTAAAAAGATGTTTGAATTATTCTTTTGATATGTAAAGTCAAATAAATAAGTTCATCTTCATTCATATAATATTGATAATGTTCAATAAGTTGTTTAACTTTTATAGAAATTTGATAAGCTTCTTGTGCTGTATTTTTAATAATATTGAAAAAATCTTGGTCTTCTTTTTTAGTTTTTGTTTTTATACGTTTTGGATTTAGTAATTTCAATGAAAAATATTTAATATGAACCAAGAATCTGTTATATTCAAAAGATTTTTGATTAATATTTGATTTAATGTTAGAAACCACAACTTTTTCAATATTTTTGTATATATCAAGTAATTTTTTTAATAACTCACTATTGTTTTGCAATCCATTAATTAAAACTAATGCAATAAATCCAACATTGTCTTCAGTAATTTTTACTTTAAATTTTTTGTTTATGTCATTAACAAAATCACTTACTATATCATATTCAAGTTGATAGAAACTTTTAATCTCATTTAACAATCCATTAGTAGGATTTATAGATGGATTATCAGAAAATTGAATGATATTATATATACAATTGGCAAGATCTATATTTAGTGAATCTCTTAATTTAACTTTAGCTTTACTTTGATAAACACTTAATATGTCATCTGCTATTTTAAAACAATCGATTGGTATTTCTTGAATTAATTTCAATATTCATGGTTTATTGAAAACTACAAAAATTTTACTTTTCTTGGATGGTCTAATTCTTTGACCAATATAGGTTCCAAAACCAATACCTTTACTTAAAATAATTTTTTCATAGTCATCTTCTTTGACAATAACAGCATTATTATTCAAAATCTTAACAACAACCATACCAATAAACACCTAACAAATTCTTTTAAACTTTTAGTTTGTTAATTTTATTTATATTTGTAATATATATAAAAGTACGGCAAGTTATGCTTCAAATGAATAACAACCTCACACAATAATAATTATATCAAATTCAAACAGAGAATTAATTTCTTATGATTTTTTTAGTATCAACATCAATTATTCTAGATGGTTTATTACTACCAGAACCAAAATCAAAATATAGCAAATTAGGAAAAAGTGCTTTCGCTTCATTCATATTTTTAACTACTGGTTTACCTGATATATTACATGAAGTTAAATAAAAAGGACCTTGTTCTTCTATTAGTTTCAATAAATTTTTATTATTTGGCATTCGATAAGCATTTTTATTGATTATTAATGTTGTAGCCCCTGGTCAATATTTATTAATATATTCGTAATGATTGGAATTTAAATTTTCCAATTTTGAAAGTTGATCTATAGAAGAGACAACAATAATCAATTGTTTGGAAATATCTCTTTTTTTAAGTTTGTAAATTTTATTTTTTACTTCTTCATTTACTTTTCCACCTATACCTATTACAGTATCAGTAGTAGTTATGAAAATATCGCTATTTTTTATTGTCATGTTTTTTAAATCTCTTATCTTTTTTATCTTTTAAATTTTTATCTTTATTAAATTTATTAATTCTTTTTTGAACATGTCTAATCTTTGCTTGTCCTTTAAGAACAACAGATGGTTCTGGACTTAGATTTATTTTTTTATATTTATGTTTTTCTCTCAATAAATAATATGCAATGATAGTAGCCATTTCATTATGACTAAATTGGCTTAACAATTCTTTTTCAAGATAAATTGGATTATTATCAGAATCATAATTATTGTTAATTATTTTTTTAAAATCATCAATTTTTGAATTTCTTCATTTTATATAAATCTCTTCATCACTTGGGAGTTTAATTTCTTTAATTTTAGATTTTGTTCTAATTTGAATTTCATTAATATGCTCTATTTCATCTAATTTTACAAATGATAATGAGTATCCATAATTCCCATTGCGACCAACACGACCAATACGATGAGTATAATATTCAATATCTTGTGGTAAATCAAAATTAATGACTCATTCAACATGATCAATATCAACACCTCTTGCAACAACATCAGTAGCTACTAATATTTGTTTTTTATTATGTCTAAATTGACTCATAATAAAATTTCTTTCTCTTTGTTGAATATCACCATGAATACCTATAGCATCAAAATTAGTTTTTCTTAGTGCTTCACATAGTTCATCAACTCTTCTTTTAGTACAACAAAAAATAATGATTGAATTTGGCCTATAAAATTGAAGGATTTTTATTAAAGATGAAAATTTATTTTTTTCTTTAACTACAAGATATTCTTGTTTAATTGTTGTAGAAGTACTCATTCCTGTAGATATTGAAATATTTTTACATTTATCTCTAACAATTAGATTTGCTAATTTTTTAATTTTTTCATTAAAAGTAGCTGTAAAAAAGAAGTTTTGTCTTTCTTTTGGTAAATAAGAAATAATGGTTTCAATATCATCTTTAAAACCCATATTTAATAATTCATCAGCTTCATCTAATGTAAATGTTTTAACATTAGCAAATTTGATTCTCTTATTTTTTAAATAATCAACTATTCTTCCTGGTGTACCTATTAAAATATTTGGTTTAAAACTTAACTGCTTTACTTGTTTATCATATGAAACTCCACCTAAAATAAGAGCTATTCTAGGTTCTAAATATTTTCCTATTTTTAATACTTGATTATAAATTTGGTTAGCTAGTTCTCTTGTTGGAGCAATTATTACATGCTCAATATCTTTTGATTCTGAATTAAGCATATTCAAAATTGGAACAGCAAAAGCACCAGTTTTACCTGTACCTGTTTCAGCTTGACCAATAATGTCAAATGATTGAATTGCTAAGGGAATTGTTTTTTCTTGAATAGGAGACATTTCAATAAAATCAATTTCATTCAGAGATTTTATTAAATTATCTTTTAATTCTTTTATTTCATTAAATTTCATAATAAAAATTATATTATGAAATCAATTAATAAATATTTTATATTAATGGTCAAACAGAAAAAAATACAATCATGCTAATAATTGGAATTACAAAAAATGTAATTGATAATCAATCACTAAGATTAGGTAAAAAATATAATGAAAATTTTCTTGAAAAAATGCATTTTAATTTTTTGAATTCCTTTTTAAATTTATTTGTAGATAAATAAACAAATAATTCATCTTCAAAATTTGCATCTAAATCATTAACACTCATTTTATTACAAACTATATATTTAGAAATTAAATACCAATTTCTTATTGAATAATATTTTCCTTCAGCATTAATATCTATTAAATAGTTTTTACCATTGTTTGCTTTATAAATTTGATATTTTGAATTTATTTTAGGTTTTCTAGCAAAAATTTTAAATCTTAAATTTATCATAAATGAACGACCGCTAAATCTAGGATAAAAATGAGGTTCAGGTTGGAATGGATAATCTTTATTTGAACTATATTTTTTATCTATTTTTCCTGTGTAATTAATTGGAACATAATTTTTAAAAATATATTCAATAAAATAATTAACAAAAAGTATTGGAGTAGTTGTAATTAATAGTATTTTTCACAAACTAAATTCAAAAATAAAAAAAGTAAATTTAGATGTAATAGTACCTATAATTGCAAATAAAAAATAAGAAAATAGTAATATTTTTAAAAAACAAACAATAATAGCTAAAATTGTTGATTTTATATATATTCTTTTTGCTTTAGATGAATTAGCAATATCATAGAAAATTTGATTTACATTATCAAAAGAACTTACACTTAATTTATTTCATTTATAAAAATGATCTTTGTATAAATTTTCATCTAGTGGTTTTGAAATGTTATAAAGTTCTTTGTAAGAAAATTCTTTAAGATTATTTTCCACAATTTCTTTTGGATCAAAATCATCATCAATATCATTTCTATTAAAAAGCATTATTTACCATCCTAAATATATTGTAAGTATCATAATTTAAAATTTTATTAAAATGTCTTTTAATTTATTTATAATGAAAATTGTTGTCTATAAAAAAATAAAAAGTATCATCATTTTTTATAAATTAACATTTAAATTATAGTTGTAAAAACAACAACGACATATGAAATAGGTACTATTAAAAGCGCTAAGAAAAAAAATATAAAATTAAAGCAATAAAAGAAATTTAGAGAAAATTTAAAATTAAAAAAGCAATGCAATTTAATTTTCTCGTTTTTATAATTTTTATTTGTTAGAAAAATAAATAATTCATTTTTAAAATATTTAGGTAAGTTATCAATTTTCATCTTTTTACATACTATATATTTAGAAACCAAGTACCAATTTCTAATCACATAATTTCTACCAAAAATAGTAGGTTCCATAAGATAGAATTTTCTATTATGAGCTTTGTAAATCCTATATTTAGATTTAGGTAAATTTTTTTGTCTTAAAACTCAAAATGGTCCTCCTATTCCGTATTGAATTATCTTAAAAAAACCAGTTTTGTTTGATCCATAAGACATGTCTATTTCTCCTACTTTTTCAAAAGTTGGTGAAAATGTTTTAAAAGAAAATTGAATTAAAACATAATAGACAATTAATAAAGGAGCACTAAAACCTGACATATGTTGTCAAATTCATGATTCAAATCAAAGAAAATATTTATTAGAAATTGCTGTTCCCACAATTGAAAATATCGAAAATGCTAATAATAACATTAATATAATAAATTCTAAAATTAACATAAAATTAGCAGTTCAATATTTTTTTCTTGCTTGTTTAGAATTAGCAATATCGTAAAATATTTGATTAATATCATCATATGAACTAACATTAAATACATTCCATTTTAAATATAGTGATTCATATAAATTTTTTTCCAAAGGTTTGGAAATTCTAAAAAGTTCATTATAGGAATATTCACCTGACAATTCTTCAAGAGTTATATCATCATTTTTGCCTTCATAAACACTTCAATATTCATTATCTGGTTCATTTTCATTATCATTTTCACTATAATTTAAATTCATTATGTCATTCCTTCCTCAATAGAATGCAATATATCATTACAGATTTCAATAGCTGTGATAACTAAATCAAAAGCATCTATTACAAGTATTGTAGGATTAGCTCATGCAGTTGAAACACAAATAATTTTTTGCTCAATTTCTTTAGCTAAAACAGTTGGTAATTTATTAATAATTTTTTTAGATACTTTTTCAGAGAATTTAAAAAATCCTTTTGTTAATCTATTTTTGAATGTGTCAATAATAATTTTTAATTTATCAAAAGTATATGTTATGTATTTAGGTTTACTCAAAAAAACATTAAAAGACTTAATAAATTTTAAATTAGATATTTTTACAATTTCTCCAGAAAATTTTCAAAGATTAAAATAATCAAAGTATGCTTTTATAGTTATTTCTAGTTTACTTCGAAAATCAAGTTTGTTATTATCACTATAAATATTTAATAAATTAATCAAAACGTCATATTCATTTGATTCATAAAGTTTTATATATCTATTCAAATTAGATTTAGTTTTATTAATTTCACTCAAAGTTACATAAGATGTAATTGTCAATGTTGAAGCTTGCAAAGTTGCTGCAACAGCATACCCGGCTGTACCGCCAAAAGATAAAAATGAAGTTGCAGTTCATGCCGCTGCAACAGCTCAAGCAACTGTTGTTAAACTCCATGATGCTATATTTAATTTTTCAGATCTTTCTTGATAGTTTCTAAGAGAAATTATTTTATTCTCTAAATTATAAAGTAAAGCATATGTTGATTTATCAATTGATAATATATATGTGTCTTTATCTTTTCTTGTAACAAATTTACTATCATCATCTTTAATCTTGTTTGATAATTTGTTAAAAGTATAATACACTTTTGAAACTTTTCTATAAGCATTTTTTCATCAATCTCTATGATATCTATAAATAACTTTATCTTTATACAACAATTTTGTTTCTCTTTGACATCCAAAAAAACCATATTCTCTATAATTTAATTCTAATTCACTAATATCAAAATTTTCTACTCTAATTTTTGAACCATCATCCATTTCAATTGTTACATTTAAAGGAATATCAAAATATAAATCATATTCATCAATATATCTAGTTTCTAGTTGTTCATAATCATTGTAAAAAAAGAAATTTCCATCTTTATAAAAATTAACATTAATGACATCTCCTTCATTATATTTATCATTTAATTGAAATAGTTCATCTAGTTCAATTTCACCTTCAGGATTTTCTGCTTCTTCCTTTTCTATTTCCTCCAATTCATTATCAATATCTTTTTCCTCCTGATCAACACTAACAATTTCATCAATATTCTCAGAGTCATTAACTTGTTCTTCAGTTAAATTTAAATCTTCTAGAGTTTTAACATACTCTTCATAATTACTTTCTTTATAATCATTTACCACATCTTTTATATCTTGAATTAAAATATCTCCATTTAAAATATCTTCTACAAGTAGGATACCTAATTCTGGACTAATATAATTTGCATCTTTTGATGTTAAATTATTTTGATTATTTAAATTCACAAAATAATCATGAAGACTCATATTGGCATTATCAAGTAGATATTTATTAATTAGGTCTAAAGATAAATTTTTATAATCACTAGTTTGTTTATTTTTTAGTTCTTCTCTTTTTTCAAAAGATAATTTTGAATTGTTTTCAAAATTTTCAACTATATTTTGTTCTTTTATAGAAATGTTTTCTTCAACGTTATTTTCACTGTTAGCAATTGAACAACTAACAGTAACCAATTCTGTAGCAACAATAATACCAGCAAGACTTAATGAAGAAAATCCAAAAAATTTTTTTCTTTTCATAATTTATAATTATAACTAATTTAAAAGTCAAATAAAAAATCTCCATTGCCAAGAAATAGAGATTAAATTTTCTTCTTTTTGAAGATATGGTGCCCAGCAAGGGACTTGAACCCTTATAACTCTCGTTGGCAGATTTTGAGTCTGCTGCGTCTGCCATTCCGCCAGCTGGGCAAAACAAAATAATACAATATATATTATATAATTATAATTCTAAACGTACAAAAGTTATTAAGGAATTCTAATGAAATTTAATAGAGTTTTCATGATTGTTACAGACGGACTAGGAATTGGTCCTGATAAACAGCAAAAATTATTTGGTGATGAAGGAGCAAATACTCTTTTACATGTTTCAGAAACTGGGTTATTAGAAATTCCCACATGAAAAAAATTAGGTATTACTTCAATAGCTAAAATAATGAATCCGGGTAAAATTAAAAATCAATTAGCTTATACAGCAAGAATAAATGAATTATCCAATGGTAAAGATACTTTGACGGGTCATTGAGAAATGATGGGAATTGAAACAAAAGAACCTTTTCCAACTTTTACTGAAACAGGATTTCCTCAAGAATTAATCAATGAATTGGAAAAAGCATTTGATGGTAGAAAAATAATAGGAAATAAATCGGCAAGTGGAACAGACATTATAAATGAATTAGCTCATAAAGAAATAAATGAAAATAAAATTATTGTTTACACTTCAGGAGATAGTGTTTTACAAATTTGTGGACATGAAAAATATATGGGATTAGACAATTTATATCGTTATGGCAAAGCTGCTAGAAAAATATGTTCTTCAAAACCTGAATGAAATGTTGCAAGAATTATAGTAAGACCATATATAGGAGAAGAAGGAAATTATCAAAGAACATTCAATCGCCATGATTATTCAATCGAACCTTCCAAAAATATGATATTAACTAAATTAAAAAATAAGGGAATTGAAGTTATTTCTGTGGGTAAAATTAATGATATTTTTTCATCAATTGGCATTTCTAAACATTATCCTTCAAAAGGAGATGCTGATGGAATGGATATAACTATTAATTTGGCAATTGAAAATACATCAAAACAAATGATATTTACTAATTTAGTTCAATTTGATTCTCATTACGGGCATCGTCGTGATATAGAAGGATATGCAAATAACATCAATCTTTTTGACATTAAATTAACTAAATTATTAAATGCTTTAAAAGATAATGATTTACTTATCATTACTTCTGATCATGGTAATGATCCAACTTATAAAGGCTATAATCATACTAGGGAAATGTTGCCAGCAACCATATATTCAAAATTATTTAAAACCCCTAAAAAATTAAATGATATTAATTCACTAGCTACACTTGGAAATATTATTGCCAAAAACTTTGATGTTGAACTATCAAGTATTGGTGAAAACATTTGAGATGAATTAAACTAATTAATTAAGAAAAAATCTAATTAAATAAAATATTAACTAAGTTTTATCAATTTTCTTATTAAATTTCTAATTTAACATCTTGTCTTTTTTGATTTGATGTTACAAATAATGGAATACCTTTATATCCTTTACCATCTAAAATAACAGTTGTTGGGAATGTATAAATCAATTGATTGAATCTAGTTACATTTGCATTATAAAGTCTTCTTGAAGCTGCAATTTCTTTTTCAATCATAGTTGATTCATTCATTAATTTGTTAAATGAAGCATCAGCTCCAAGTGTTGGGTAATTTTCAAATGCCATTGTTAAACCAGAATAAACTTTAGATGTTATTTCATCTTTTTCAATAGCAGAAGAATTTTTAAAACCTGAACGCATTGCAGCAATATTTTCTAGAGTTTCTTTGTCAAATTTAACTTGTGATTTAACAGCATCAACTAATTTTGTTAAAGTATCATATCTTTTTTCTAATTGAATATCAATTCCTGAAGCAGACTCATTAATTTCAATTTGCATTCTATTAATTTCGTTAGATCTTTTGATTTTTCAAATGTAAAACAAACCTAATGTAATTATTACTAAAAATCAAAATCCAATTTTTGCACCCATAGAACATTTAACTTCAGCTAAATTATTGTTAACATTTGGTCTATGTTCTTGAGCTTGTGGTTCATTTCCTGAATATAACATATTTTTTTCCTTTTCACTAATTCTTTAAATTTTAAAACTAAATATTATTTTTTTGTGAATTAATTTTTTTAATATCATCATTGTGAAATGATTCAAGAATATTAAGACGAGACTTGATATCTTCAATATCTGTTTTAATTTCTTCAAATCCATCTTTAACCGTTTCAGATAAATCATTAACTGTTTTAGTCAAATTAACAACTATCCCAGATAAGTCACCAACTGTTTTAGCTAAGTCTTCAATAGTCATCTTTTTAGACATATCTTTAACTACTCCTTCAGCTACTACTTTTCATTTGGAACCAGGAATAAGATTATTAAAGTTTCCATTGATATCTTGTACCTTAACATCTTTACTTATGCTTTCTAAATTTTTTAAAATCTTATTAGACTATTGTTTACTCCAAATAAAATTTCTGCAATAAATTCTAAATCAAATTTATATTAGATTTGCTAATTATAAAATTTTATTTCTATTTCCAAATCATATATCTCTTAATTTTATCAACTATATGAATTAGAAGAATATACAATTAGTGAAACTATAATAATGATTTTTATTATGGTTATGATTTAAATTAATAATCTATTCTTTAATATTTCTTTTTTTAATGATTTCATCTGCAATATTTTTAGGAGCTTTTTCATAATGATCAAATTGCATTTGATAATTACCACGTCCTGATGTCATTGTTCTTAAATCTGTTGAATATCCAAACATTTCTGAAAGAGGAATATCTGCTTTTATAACACTAGCTCCATCTTGTCTAGTTTCATTAGTTTTAATTTGACCTCTACGTCTTGAAATATCTCCCATAATATCTCCAAAATATTCTTCTGGAACAATTACAGAAACATCCATAATAGGTTCTAATAAAACAAAACCTAATTGTTCTTTGCCTGCTGTAAGTGCTTTAGAAGCAGCAATTTTATAAGCCATTTCAGATGAATCAACATCATGGTATGATCCATCAAATAATGTTGCTTTTAAATCAATAACAGGATATCCTGCAAGAACACCAATTTGCATTTTTTCTTCAAGACCTTTTTGAATTGATTTAATATATTCTTTTGGGATTTTTCCACCAACAATTTTATCTACAAATTCAAAACCTTGGTCTTTATTTGGTTCAAATTTAATTCAAACGTGACCATATTGACCTTTTCCACCAGATTGTTTAATGTGTTTTCCCTCAATATCAGCAGTTTTAGTAATAGTTTCACGGTATGCAACTTGAGGAGCACCTACTGTTGCTTCTACACCAAATTCGCGTTTTAAACGATCAACAATAATTTCAAGATGCAATTCACCCATACCAGAAATAATTGTTTGACCTGTTTCTTCATCTGTATATGTTCTAAAAGTAGGATCTTCTGCTGCTAATTTTTGTAAACCTAATGATAATTTTTCTGTTGCTGCTTTTGATGCAGGTTCCAAAGCCTGAGAAATAACAGGTTCAGGAAACATCATTTTTTCAAGAACAAATTTTGGAGATTTTTCACCAACTAGTGTATCTCCTGTTGTAGTAGATTTAAGTCCAACAGCTGCTGCAATATCTCCTGCTCTTACTTCATCAATTTCTTCTCTTTGGTTGGCATGCATTTCTAGAATACGACCAATTCTTTCTTTTTCACCTTTAGTTGAATTGTAAACGTATGAACCTTTTTCTAAAACACCTGCATAAACTCTAAAAAATGTTAAAGAACCTACAAATGGATCATTCATGATTTTAAACGCTAAAGCAGCAAAATCATGATCATCAGTTGAAGGAACCTCAAATTCTTTGTCATCTAAATGAGCTTGAATAGGTGGAACATCAATTGGAGATGGTAAATAATCTACAACTGCATCAATCATTGCTTTAACACCTTTATTTTTAAAAGCTGTTCCACAAACTGCTGGATAAAATTCAGAAGTTAAAGTAGCTTTTCTAATTGCTTGTTTTAAACGGTCAGCAGGAATGTCCATATTTCCTTCCAATACTTGCATCATTAAATCTTCGTCAAAATCAGCTACAGCTTCAACTAACTCATGTCTTTTTGCTTTTGCTAATTCTTCTAATTCTGCAGGAATTGGAATTTCTTTTGCATTTTCTTCAGGATTACCATCAAATTCTCAAGCTGTCATTTCAACTAAATCAATATGACCTCTATAATGATTTTCAGATCCTATATTTCATTGGATAGGAACACAATTACCACCTAGTAATTTTCTAACTGAAATAACTGCTTTTTCAAAATCAGCTCCTGCTTTATCCATTTTATTAACAAAAACTAATCTAGGAACTTTGTAATTAGTTGCCTGTCTTCATACTGTTTCTGTTTGAGGTTCAACTCCTGATTGAGCATCTAAAACTGCAACGGCTCCATCCAATACTCTAAGTGAACGTTCAACTTCAACTGTAAAATCAACGTGACCTGGAGTATCAATAATATTAATTCTTTTTCCTTTTCAAAATGCTGAAGTAGCAGCAGAAGTAATTGTTATACCTCTTTCTTTTTCTTGGGCCATAAAATCCATTTGTGAACTACCATCATGAGTTTCACCAATTTTATGAATTTTTTTAGTATGTAACAAAATACGTTCTGTTGTTGTAGTTTTACCGGCATCAATGTGAGCCATGATACCTATGTTTCTATAGTCTTTTAATTCATATTTTCTTGCCATAAATTCACAACCTATCATCTAAAGTGAGCAAATGCTTTATTTGCTTCTGCCATTTTATGTGTATCTTCTTTTTTCTTAACAGCTCCACCTGTTCCTTTTGAAGCATCAATTATTTCATTTGCTAGTTTTAGTTCCATTGTTTTTTCAGTTCTTAGTCTTGCATAGTTAATTAATCATCTTAATGAAAGAGATTGTTTTCTTCTTGCAGAAACTTCAGAAGGAACTTGATAATTTGTTCCACCAATTCTTCTTGTTCTTACTTCTAGTAATGGAGTAATATTTTCAACTGCTTTTTGAAATACAACTAGTGGATCTTCTCCTGTTTTTTCTTTAACAATTTCAAAAGCTGAGTATAAAATTCTTTCAGCTGTTGATTTTTTCCCATCAAGCATTATTGTATTAATTAGTTTAGTTACAATTTTTGAGTTAAAAATTGGATCTGATAGCACTTCTCTTATTGGCGCTTTTCTTTTTCTTGACATGTTTTCTCCTTTAACTTAGTTTTTGATTCTATTGTTTATTGTTATTAACTAACTATGCTTTTTTAGGTTTTTTAGCACCATATCTTGATCTAGCTTGTTTTCTATTATTAACACCAGCTAAATCTTGAGTACCTCTAACAATAGTATATCTAACCCCTGGTAAATCTTTAACTCTACCACCTCTAATTAAAACAACAGAGTGTTCTTGTAAATTATGTCCTTCTCCAGGAATATAAGCTGTAACTTCCATTCCATTTGATAATTTTACCCTTGCATATTTACGTAAAGCAGAGTTAGGCTTTTTAGGTGTCATCGTAGCAACCCTTGTACATACTCCTCTTTTAAATGGAGCTGGTCTACTTGTATACTTTTTATGTAATGAGTTAAAACTTACTGATAGAGCAGGAGCATTTTGTTTACGAATTTTATCCTGTCTACCATGATTAACTAATTGGTTAATTGTTGGCATTTTGTTTCCTTCCTTTTTGCTTGATTATACTTAATGTATAAAATTATACACAACTCACCCTAGTGTATCATAAATAAATTTTTGACTTATAAAATTATCAATCTGAATACCAAAATTCTTTGAATTAAATTATTCAATATATTTAGTTAAATATCGATTAATCTATTTTTTCTAGTAATTTAAATTATTTTTTAAATCCTTTTTCTTAAAATTTATATTTCAAAATTTAATTTACTTAATTATTTGTTGATGCTATAAATTAAAATATAATGATAATATTATGAAAAAGTCACATATTAATAATCATTATATTCAAAAATCTTTTGCAAAATCTTGATCTGACGAAAATGGAAATATCAAATATATATTTGATGGAGAAATAGAAAGAAAAAAGTTTAATATTAATGATTTAAATAAAAACCAACCAATTTCTAAAAAAGAATTTTATTCAAAAGAAATTGAAATAGGAATGAATGAAATAGAAAGTGATGGCATAAAAGTTATTAAAAAAATTATCAATTCTAATAATAACTCTTTAACACTTTATAGATATGAGTTAATTTCTTTGAAATTTTATCTATATTTGTCAGGGATAAGAACTGATAAATTCAGAGAAAATATTAGAAATAAAACAGGTGACTCTTTATTCAACAAAATAATGAATGAAGAAAAAAGAGAAGAAAAAGAAATCCAAGAAAAATATATTTCTAAAACAATTGAGTTTTATAGAGAGTTTAAAAATAATAATTTAGATGAATACATTAAAATATACGAAAAAAATTTTCAACAAAATCTAGACTTTTTTAGTTCTATTGAGAGAGAACTTAAAAAAGAAGATATAAAAAGATATGAATGAGAAATGGCAAGTTTAGAAAATTTTATTTTTTGTGGTATTAATAATTTTTTAAAAGAATCAAGATTAATTTTTGTTAAATTTAATACTAATTCATTAGTTTTATCAGATGCAAATTCCTTTTGTGAATATTATCCTGACAATGAAAAATTTTACAACCAAAAAATTTACAATTTTTTTCCTATTTCGCCATCAATAGGAGTTATTATTTTTAACAATTATTCAAGTATATCTAATCCAAATTACGACTCTAAAATATTTGAAAATTCTTTAAAGAATTCTGTATCAATTAATAGATACAAAAACGAAGAAAAAATAAATCATGAAATTAATAAAATGTTAAAAGAAATCTTAAATGATAATAATTTTAATAATTTAAATGTAAATATTAAACAAATGATGTTAATGAATATCAAACAACATATATGTCAAAAATATAAAAATAATTTGGATGAATACAATTATAAATTTATTTTAGAAAAGGAATATGTTGCAATTTTCTGCAATGCAATGATGTTAGTTCATAACAAGAACAACATCATAATTTATAAAAAATTTAAAGATGTAGCCAGAGCCAAAAAAATAATCAAATTAGGTTTGGTATATAGAATGGAGGATACAATTTAAAATTTTAATTTTGTTTTAAATTAGTTTTTACTGCTTAATTTTTTTATTTGTGCTCAAGTAAATTTTCCTAATATTTATTTAAAATGAATTCATAAAGTTAGTATTTTTCTATGAAAAAATTCGTTCATCAAATTTTTAACAACATTTCAAGAATTTTTTACTAGATTTTCCAAAAATATTTCTATTCAATTTTTATGCCCTTTGATAATATGTTATGTAATAATCATTTTTCATGGAACTAATTATAATGGCACTTAAACTAGTTTAATAGAAATAGCTTTTTTAGTAGTATTTATTATTTGTGTTTTATATTTATGACGTTTTTTGTAAATGATGATAAAAATAAATTTGAAAAAGTTAAATCAAAATGTTAATAATACAACCTACAAAATAAAACAATATAATTTATTTGTATAAATAATTTAGGAGATGTATTTATGAAAATTGCATTAGCTGGTGATCATGCAGGATTTAAGTTAAAAGAAGAAATTAAAAAACAATTAGAACAAATGGGTCATGAAATAGTAGATTTTGGTCCTTTTAGTGAAGAAAGTTGTGACTTACCTGATTTTATTTATCCTGCTGCTTTAGCCATAAGTAAAAATGAAGTTGATAGAGGAATATTTATTGATGGAGTAGGATATGGTTCTGCTTTAATTGCAAATAAAATATATGGAGTTTATGCTGCTATTGCTCAAGATCCTTTTGTTGCTAGTTTAGCACGTTCACATTCTAATACTAACGTATTATGTTTAGGTGGTAAAGTTATTGGTTCAGCTATAGCAAATGAAATTGTAAAAATTTGAATGAGTACTGATTACCTATCTGATGACAAAAAATATGTTACTAGAGTTAATAAAGTAATTGACATTAATAATAAACATCTTAAAAAAGATATTTAACTTATTTATATATACTGTGTGCTTAATTAATATGTCTTGTTTTTTGACATATTCATTTTTATAAATAATCATATTCAATTAAAAATTCTTCATAGTTTTCTATTTGCTTATAATTATCATCTAGTGAATTGACAAAATAAAGAAAATTATAAAAAGGAAGAAATTCGATAATCTTATCAAAGTCTAAATAATCAATATCATTAAAAATAATTAATAATTTTTTATCATAAGTTTTTAAAATTTTTAAGATATCAATAATATTTTCACTACTAACAAATTCTTCTTTTACATCAACATAGTTTATTAAATCACATTTAGATAAATCATATTCAATTACATTTTTAAATGAAATATCACATTTATTTAACTTTTCAGTAACAAAATTTTCAATATCTTTACTAATATTAAACAAATCTTTCTCTTTTAAATAATTATGAATATTACCATTAATTTTACTGTTTAATATGTCTTTTATTTTTGTAAAAGGAGAAATCACTATTACATCTTTTTGTCTTAGATAAGTATCATTAATTTTAATATATGTATCATAAATATTTTTAAATAACAAATCTTTAATTGTCTTATTTGTGTTTAAACATTTAATTATTTTAAGTCCCATAAACTCATAATAGTATGAAAGGTTATTTTTAATAAAAGCTATTTTGTTTTGAAATTCATTACTAAAAATAACTTTTTCATGAGTTTCAATTGGTTCTTTCTTTTTAAAAAAATTTAAATCTATTCTATTTACTTTCACTTATATCACCCTAAATCTTTTGTCGTCATTTATTATTTCGTTTTCATCTACTTCACCTGAAAGTATTATTCCTCTTTCATATTGATATTCAGTAAAAACAAAAATTCTAATATTTCCTCTTGGAGGAATTATTTTTCTAATTTTTTCAATATGTTGTTCACTTAAAGTTTTTGACTGAATTACTCTAACATAAATTGACTGTTGAATTTGAGTATATCCCATTTTTAATATATTAGTTCTAAATTTTGTGTAAAAATGAGATTCATCTTTTGTAGCATTTGGTAAATCATACATCAACATTACTCTCATGGTATTAAATTTGCTCCGTCAATTTTGTTTTTTCTTCATCATTAATTAGCTCCAAATCATAATCATAATTAATGCTATGATTTCTAAAATCTCCATTAATAATTCAATCTATAATTTTGTCAATTGAATTATTGATAAATTCAAATTTATCATCTATTTTAATTTTGTAATTTGCTATATAATCAAGTAAACAATTTTTTATATCTTTTGAAAAATTATCATTATTTGTTGAAATAACATTGTTTTCAAATAATGTTTTTACAAATAAATCAATTGATATTCTAAAAAGTTCAACAATATCATAGGCCAATGGAAAATTTGAATATAAACTTCCATGGTAAAAAGATATATGAACATTAAGACCTTTTTTAACAATTGATCTAGCTACCATATTTGTTATTATCACATATCCATAATCTAAACAAGCATTAACTAAATTTTCTTTTTTTCTATTAAATGAAGAACCATAAAGATTTTTAAAAAAAATAGTTGCCGCTCTTGCTTCATCTAATGATTTAATTTCATTTTTTATATATTGTTTCATTTCACCATTACTAGAATAGAAATATTCTAATAAGTCAATCTGATTTTGAATTTTTTGTTTGACAATTCATTGTCAACAATCTTTTTTAAATTCATTATCTCAATTTAATTGTCTTTGAAAATTAATATAACTTTGTTTTTGTACCTTGTAACCTAGTACATATGATGTAGGTAATTTTTGTTGATTGCAAAATATTAAACAAACACCATTATTTATCAGATCATTAATTACATTAATACTCATATTTATTTTATTTTCTGATACTAAAAGAACATCTATATCAGAAATAGGTATTGATATTCTTTTTGTATTAAAAATTATTAAATTATTTAAATAACTTTTCATTGTGCAAGGATTATCAATATCGATTATTTTTCATCCCATTTTTTCTCCTAATTTGTGATATCATTATGTTTGCAGGTATTCCTGCATGACTTACATAAATTTAGTATTTGACTAAAAATAAGGGCAGGTCCCGAACTATTGAGCCATTTGGCTCTTTTTTATTTTAATAAATAAAAAGCTCTTGGAAGAGCTTTATTATTTCAACTTTGACTTACATAAATTTAGTACCGACCAAAAACTTTTCATTATTATATGTCAAAGTCAAAAAACTTTGACTTACATAAATTTAGTACCGACCAAAAACCAATTCATTGATGACAACACATTTATTGTACTTTTGGTCATGTAAGAATAGTACTTACAATTAAATTTTATCTTATTTAAGTCTAATTCCTTGACAAACAATTTTATTAAAAATTTCCTTTTGCAATTGATCATCACCAAACTTAGACCAAGAACTAAACGTTTTACGCTTTTCAAAATTATTATTGGATTTACATTGAATAGATAATCGACAATCAGATATGTCATAATCTGATATACGGTATACATTTCCATCGCTCAATAAATATCATTTATTAGGATCAATATAAGTAATAAACTCAATAATTTCTTTAGGTCTAGAAATTATCTGATTTAATTGATTTATTTTAAAAACGTCAATTTTCTCATTCTGTTTTTTATCTTTATATCTTATTAAGACAAGTAATTTCATTTCATTTCCATAAAATGTTGTTTTATTTGATAGCTTTTTATACTTATTTTCATTGAAAATAAATGAATTTGAAATTTTTTTATTAATCAACTCAAAAGTTGGAAAATACTCTTTTTTTTCGGCAAATTTAATTGAAGAAATTTTAATAAATGTTCCTGATTTTTCATCTATTATTGGTATGTAATCATTTAAAATTGTAGAAATATACTCCTCATCATTTTTAATCTCTTGATAAGTACCATTCATATTTTCTTTTAAATTATTAATGATATCTTCGCTTTTCAATTTATCAATATATTTTTTAAATATTCATTCACTTTTTTCATTTTTAATTTCTATTTCATCTATATCATTTTCTATACATTTATATAGTTGATAGATGATTTTTCAATTTGCAATAATTTTTTTTGCAAAAGAGTTTTCTTCATTTAAATATTTTTCAATTTTCTCTCTTATAACTTTAATAGAACTTTCTTCTTTAATTAAATCTCTTATATCTTTAAACAAAATAATTAAATTTTTAACATCTGATTTTGAATTATTCAATTTACTTATATTTGCAAAATTTAAACCAATATAACTCAACTTGTAATTTTTAATATTGTTATTTTCATCTATTAATTCAAGATATGATTCAAGATTCTGATGTGAAAAAATTTTTTTTGGTGTTATTTTCTTAATTTCTTCAAATTTTTCATAAGGGTTTGAAATTCTATTAATTTTTTTTGAAAGTATTGTAGACTTTTTAAAACTAAAAATACATTTTGAATTTAAAATTCTATTTTTTAATTCTTCGCTATTAAAAACATATTTATTTAATTCATCGATTGAAATAGAATTAGAATCTCTTTTATATATTTTTTCCAATATATATTTTTTAGAACCTTCTTTTTTAATTTCATTATAAAAATTATTAATATGTTCAAAAGAAGAAAACATACCAATAATAGATGCATCATGAGAA
>CAYURK010000006.1:0-22589 GCA_964447225.1 uncultured Metamycoplasma sp. | reverse complement strand
TCATTAAAATTATTTATTTTCATCACATACATTTCTTAATTTTATTAGTCAATGATTTAAACAACTCTTTGTTTTATTTATTCGTTTTAACTTTGAAAATTCCTCACTTAATTGAGAAAGTGATAAAAATTCATTCTTTAGTTTAAATTCATAGAATTCTAATTGAAGAGATGAAAAATTAGATTCTAATTTATTGTTTTTTATATATTGATAATTTTCTTTAAATAGGACATTTGAATCTACTAGTCTATTTTGATTATGAATATCTAAATTAAATATTCTTGTTATTTGATTTTTTAAGTCTCTCTCAATTATTGAATCCACAAAATTTAAATATGATTTTTGTGCTCCTATTATTACAAGAAAGTCAGATATGGCTTCATTTTTTTTTAAATATAAAACATAATTATTTTTATTTTTGATCTTACTAAAAATTATATGTTTCTTTGCAAACTCTAGAATTTTATTGCAATTTGCTTCACTTTTAAAATAAATTTCCAAGTGATATGATGAAGAGTCCAAATTTGATATTGATCCTGAAGATAAAAAAATTCCGGCAAAATAATAAGTTGCGTATTTAGATTCAATATCTAATAATTGCTTTTTTGTAATCATTATTGAACCATTTTTAGATAATGAATATTTGAACTTACTTTTTTTTAAAATACTTATTAGATATTCATATAATTCATTGTTCAAAATTTTAAGACTAATTTCATTTTCATTAGCAACTTCATTAGTAAAAAAAGCACCACTTATGAAAGCACTAATTCCATTTGAATTCATTTTTTTATTTATAAGTTCTTTTTTGATTTGAGAAGTAAAATTCATTATTAATATAAATATATCATTTGTTTTTTAAAAGAATTTATCTAAATGTTTTTGTAGTGAATCTACATAATAATTTATATTTGGATTTTTTACAACATCATTACACATAAATGAATCAATTTTTTTCATGCCTAAAAACTGACATGCTTTGTGCATATTGCTTAATATGGATTTTTCATTTTCTAAAAATTGATTTGAATTAAAAGCTTCCGTTGGAGCGTTTCAAGTTGTTGATAGCATATATTTTTTATCTATTAGACCACCTGTTCCATATTTTTTATTAGGATCAGAACTTGTTCTACCATCATTAGCTCATAATATTCCCTGACCTGTCATGAAAACAATATCAATTCATTTTTTAAGTTCTCATGGAGTATTAAATCATCAAATAGGATATTGAAAAATAATACAATCATTATCAACTATTTTTTTAACTTCCTCTTCTGGGTTATATTCTTTTGTAATATCACTAATAGTTACTTCATATCCCTTTTTTTCTAAAATATCTTTAGTTTTTGATGCAATTAATTTATTTAATTCTCCACCCATACCAGGCATAAATTGATAATTAGCTTGTATTATAAGAATTTTTTTCATATAATTTTTCCTCTTTAAAATCTTTATATCTTTAAAAATTATTATTTTTTGAAACTTATACAAAATAAATTATCTAATTAATTTATACTTTGTAAAAATAACAAAATGAAACTCTTTTTATCATTAAAATGTATAGTTTAAAAGCATAAAAAAAGAGCAGTTTCCTATTTTCCCATTTCTGGTATCGTCGGCGTTAAAGGGCTTAACTACTGAGTTCGGAATGGATTCAGGTGATCCCCTTTGCTATGACCACTCAGTAATCATTGTACTATATTTTTTATATTAAATATAAAAATTTTTGTAAAATTTATTATGCTGCATAGCGTTTTGAAATTTCATTTATTTTAAATTTATTTGAAGATTGAAATAAATCATATTTGTAAGTAACAGAAGCTATATGTGAAAGCATTAGGAATAAATTGATAAATTGTATTTCAAATTATTTTAAATCAATTAAATTGAACGTTTATTTTTGAAAAAAAGAGAGGAAATTATGGCAACATTAAGAGGTTCATCATTTAAAAGATCAAGAAGATTGGGTTTTTCCATATTAGAAACAGGAAAAGAATTTGCTAAAGGAAAAGGAAGGAATACAGTACCTGGTCAACATGGTAATAAAAGAAGACCAAAATTATCTGACTATGGATTACATTTGTATGAAAAACAAAAAGTTAGATATATGTATGGTATTACTGATAAACAATTTAGAAATACATTTGTTAAAGCGTCAAAAAAACCAGGTCAAGCTGGTGTAAATTTTTTACAAATGTTAGAAACAAGATTAGATTCTATTGTTTATAGAACAGGTTTAGCAGAAACAAGAAAACAAGCTAGACAATTAGTTAACCATGGACATTTTACATTAAATGGTCATAAAGCAGATATTCCGTCAATGCAAGTTAAAATTAATGATGTAATTGAGTTAAAAGAAAAATCAAGAAAAAACATTCAAATTTTAGAAGCTAAATCAAAAAAAGAAATTGCTCCTTGAATTAGCGCATCAAATGAGTTTAAATTTGTATTATCAAGATTACCTGAGAGAAAAGAATTAAATTCTGAAATTAATGAATCATTAATTGTTGAGTTCTATTCAAAAAATTAATTAATACTAATACATTGAAAGGAGTTAATATGCCAACAGGTGGATGGATAGGATTGGTAATTGGATTAGCAATTGTTATGTTTATTTTGGGTGGTGTTTTAGCTTTCTTTTTAACTAAAAAAATGTTTGAAAAACAGATTAAAGAAAACCCACCAATAACAGAAAAAATGATTAGAGCAATGTTTTTACAAATGGGGAGAAAACCTTCTGAATCTCAAATAAAAGCAGTAATGCGTTCAATGCAAAATGCAAAAAATAAATAATATGTCCAAAATAATAAGTGGAAAAAATTCAGTTATTGATGCTATTGAGAATAAATTAAATATAATAAAGATTATTTCTACAAAAAAACCAAATTTTGACACAAAAAATATCGTAATTGAAATTCAATCTAAAGAATATTTAGATAGTTTGACTAACTCTAATCATCAAGGCATTATTGCTATTATTAGTAGTTTTGAATACTATTCATTAGAATCTATAATTAAACAAAGACCTGAAGTTGTATTAATTTTAGACCATATTGAAGATGTTCATAATTTTGGCGCGATAATAAGAACTGCTAATGCTTCGGGTATTAATCACATTATAATTCCTGATAAGAGATCGGTTCAAATTAATGATGTAGTATTAAAAGTTAGTTCAGGTGGTTTTGTTAATATGAAAATAGCTAAAGTTTCATCTTTACAACCAGTTATTGAAAAACTTAAAAAAATTAATTATTGAATATACTCTACTTCTTTGGATGAACAATCTGTTGATTACACATCAATTAACTATAACTTTCCTCTTGCAATAGTAGTTGGCAATGAATCAAAAGGAATAAGTAAAACTATTTTAAAAGCCAGTGATCAAATAGTGTCTATTCCTATGTACGGAACAGTTCAATCATTAAATGTATCAGTAGCAACAGGAATTTTACTATTTGATATTATTAAAAAGTTAAAAAAATAATTATATTTTTAAAACAAAAATAATTAATAATAAATTTGTTATAAATTTATAACAAATTATATTTATTTCATACTTCTCTAGATATTAGAATTCTTAATAACATACATAAATTAGATTAATTTAAATTATTGGAGGAATTATTAATGAAGAAAATAATTAGTTTTTTAAAAAACTTTTCAGTTGGAGCTTTGATGTTATCACCAATTGGTTTAGTTGCTTCGTGTAGTTCAAATGATTCAAAATATAGTTTTTACACTAGTGATAAAATTGCAGGAATAAATTCTTGATTAGAATCAGTTGGATTAAGTGGAGCGATTGAATCCAAAGCTAATAAAATTAGAGAAAAATATAATGTTTATAAACAAAAATATGAAAATGATGAAATTAATGAAGATGAAAAAAAAGAGTTTGAAAAAGTTAAATTAGAAGAATCACTTTTAAATCAAAAAACTATTCATATTTCTGCAGGAGGTAAAGTTAATGATCAATCTTTTAATCAACTAGTTTGAGAAACCGTTTCGACTTTTTCAAAATCAATAGGCAACCCAAATAATAGATACTATGAAACATTAGCAATTAGTCAAAATATGCAAAATGATGCATATGAGTATGCATTAAGTAATGGTTTTAAAAATTGAATTCTTGTTGGTTTCCAACAAGAGAGTTTGTTATCTAATTGACTAAGGTTGGGAAATAATAAAACAAGGTTTCGTAATGCAGGAATAAAAATTATTACGATTGATTGATATCCTTCAAATTCGATCGATGGAGTTGATCCAGGTCATTTGTTAGGTTTAAATTTTAGAACACAAGAAGCTGCATTTACAATTGCCTATTCTGCTGCAAAATTGGTTGCAGAGGAATTTGGTGGCAATGGTGAGGAATCTATAAGAAATAGATATTTTAATACTTTTGCAGGTGGAGATTTTTCAGGAGCAACTAATTTTAATTATGGTTTTTATGTAGGGATGCAAAAATGAAATGAAAAGAATGATGAATCAAAAAAAGTAGCCTCTACAATAAAATCAAATTTTGAAGCTGTTGATTTGGGAACATCATTTTCTGTAACTAATGATTCGAGATCTAAAGTGTGGAGTGCCATTGATGGATATGGTAATATAGAAGGTTTTAAAAGTCAATATGCACCTAAAGTTATAATGCCTGTTGCTGGTTCATTAACATCAGTTGCTTTGGATAGAGTAAAAGACAAAAAAAGTGATCAATGAATAATTGGAGTAGATACCAATGCATCTTTGACTTTTCCTAATGAAAAAGGTTTAATTTTAACATCATTAGAAAAGAAAATTTCGGTAGCTGTTTATAAAGCTCTATCACTTTTTTATGGATTAGATGATGTTTTAAAAGAAGAATCTTTTGAAAAACATAATGATCTTACACTAAAATGAGATAGTGAAGAAAATAACTACTTATTATTTAAAATTCAAAAAGGAGAAAGTGAAGTTCTTACTAATTTTAATGTAGTTGGTGGTTACAAGGATGGTTTTGTTGGTGTCTCAAAATCTACTTTATCGGACGAAAGAATTGCTAAAAAATATGATGAAATTGTAGAAGAAACATGAAGTGTTTTTTTTGATAATGAAAGTAATGAAGAATGTTTATATAGTCATTTTATTAATTATCCTATAACAAATGAAAATGTTTTAGGATGATATAACAATGTTTTACAAGGGCAAATGACTGCAGGAGATTTAACTACATTTTTTAATCCTTACATTATGGGTGGAGATGTTCAATATAAAGATGATTCAGGAAAGATAATAGCAGAAGAAAAATTCTCTGGTATTAATAATTGAAGAAAAACGAATTATCAGAAAAACTAATGATCAAAATTATTATCTAGTTCTTGACCAAAAAACACAATGTTTTTTATAACCAATTTATGTATTTTAAAAGAGAGGAGGAATATAGCATTATGTATAAATATGAAATAGAATTTGAAAATATAACAAAAGAATTCTCTGGTTTTTATGCGAACAAAAACATAAACATGAGAGTAAGAAAAGGTACAGTTCATGCTTTAATTGGTGAAAATGGAGCTGGAAAATCAACTCTTATGTCAATTTTATTTGGCATTTATAAACCTACTTCAGGAATAATTAAGATTAAAGGAAATTCAGTAATTGTTCAAAATCCATCTCAAGCTTCAGATATTGGAATTGGTATGGTTCATCAACATTTTAAATTAGTGGATGTTTATTCAAATTTAGAAAATATTATTTTGGGTGCAGAATTTGTTAAAAATTTTGATGTTTTAGATTTAAAAAAATCTAGGATTAAAATTGAAACTTTTCAAAAGACATATAACTTAAAATTTGATTTAGATCAAAAAACAGTTGAATCAACTGTTGCTACTCAACAAAAAGTAGAAATTATGAAAATGCTTTATAGAGATGCTGATATTTTAATATTTGATGAACCAACTGCTGTTTTAACTCCTCAAGAAATTGATGAATTTTTGAAAATAATATCTTTTTTAAAGGAAAAAGGTAAAACAATAATTTTTATATCTCATAAACTATGAGAAATAAAAAAAGTAGCAGATGAAGCAACTATAATTCGTCATGGTGAAGTTGTAAAACATTATGATTCGTTAGACAAAGTATCTATAGAACAATTAGCTTCAGATATGGTTGGAAAAAATATTGTAGAAGCAAAAAATACAAACCATTATTTTTTAGAAGATGAAGTAGTTTTTAAAATGGAAAATGTATATTATGGTAAATTAAAAAACATTAATTTAGAAGTACACAAAGGTGAAATTTTAGCTATTGCTGGTGTAGAAGGAAATGGTCAAGAAGAATTAGAAAAAATTATTACAGGAACACAAAAAGTTGAAAGAGGAAAATTAATTTTAAATAATCGTAATGGAATAAAAGATATTACAAAATATAATGTAAGACAAAAAAATAAACAATTTATTTCTATTATTCCTGCTGATAGACATAAACATGGTTTAGTTCTAGATTATACAATTAATGATAATGCTATTTTAAGACGTCTAGAAGATAGAAATATTGTAAATAAATTTCTTGGAATCATTAAAAGAAAAAAACAACAAGAATTTTCTCAAGAAATTACAGATACTTTTGATGTTAGAGGAACCAAAGAAGGTAATTCACCAGCAAGAGTATTATCAGGAGGTAACCAACAAAAAGCAATTGTTGGACGTGAATTATTAACTGATCATGATTTTTTGTTAGTAATTCAACCTACTAGAGGATTAGATATAGGGGCAATCAATTATATTCATCAACAATTAATAAAAGAAAAAATTAAAGAGAAAGCTGTTATTTTAATTTCGTATGAGTTAGATGAGGTGTTGTCTTTAGCAGATACAATTGCTGTTATTAATAAAGGTGAAATTATTGGTATTGAATCAGCTGATGGAATTTCAAGGGATAAAATTGGTTTATTGATGGCTGGAATTAAACAAAATTAGAAAGGTAAAGTATGGAAACATCTAGTAAAAATTTGTGAGAGCAGTTTAAATATAAGTTTTTCAATGATCACCAATATTCATCAAGAAGAAAAATTTATAATACTTTATGAGCGATTATATTTGGATTTATTATTAGTGGTATTATTATTTCTTTTACTGGTAATAATCCTTTTTTAGTATTTGGATCAATTTTCTATCAAGGATCAACAACATTTGGAAATAAATTAGTTTCAGTGTTTGTTTCATATTTGTTTGCCTCATTAGCTGTAGCCATATGTTTTAAGGCAGGTCTTTTTAATATTGGTATATCAGGTCAAATGATGTCATCAGGATTTATTACGTTAGTTATTTTTAGGTCATATTTAATTAATCATTCCCAAATAGATGGCGGTGTTTTTTGTCTTGCTATGTTTAGTTCCATAATTATAGGATCATTTATTGCTTTATTAGCTGGTTTACTAAAAACTTGTTTTGGAATTAATGAAGTTGTATCAACAATCATGATTAATTGAGTTTTATTTTTCTTAATAAAATTTTTTATTTATCAATATCAATCTTTAGATGGGCAAGATTTTTTAGCAACAAGTGATTCAATATCTAGTAATCTATCTAGTGGATATGAATTATCGAATTTTTTCTTACCAAATAATTTAGATAATTCTTGATATGCAAATAATTGGAATTGAATATTGATAACTATTGGATTGATTGTTGTTATTGCAATTTGATTTTTATTATCAAGAACTGCATTTGGATATAAAGTTAAAATGGTTGGATTAAACAAAGATGCTTCAGAATATTCAGGGACAAATCAAAATTCCCTTACATTAATTGTTATGTCTATTAGTGGTGGTTTCGCAGGTTTCGCAGGTTTTGTTTGATATATTAATCAAGGTGGTCAGTTAGATGTTGCGGATCAACCATTGTTAGCAGGATTTGATGCTATAGCAATTTCATTGCTTGTATTTAATAATCCTATTGGAATTATTTTTTCATCATATTTATATGGAATATTTAATGTTGGAGCAAATGGATTATCTGCTGAATTTGTTGGATTGCAAAAAGAAATTAGTCAAGTAATTGTTGGTGTTTTTATTTATTGTGCTGCTATAACAGTGATATTCAATAAATTTAATGTTTATAGATGAACAAAAGAATTTTTAATTCTATCAAGATTTGATAAATATCAAATTGAAAGTGTTAAATTGTGGAAAGCACGAAGCAAATACATTTTTTCATGGTTTGGTACTAAAAAAGAATTATTTGTTTTAAATAAAAATCATAAAAAAGTTTGAAGAGATATAAAAAATCAACATAATAAAAAAATTATTGAATTAGAAAATTGATATTGTGAAAAACATAATTTAAATAAATTTGATGTTAGTACATTAAATGAATCTGAACAAAATAGTTATTTTGATAAAAATGCAATCAAAGCTAAAAGAATAATTAAATATCAAAATCATAAAAAACATTTTTATGAAATTAAAAATGAGTTATTACAAGATTATTATGAAATAAAATCAGAAAAAAGAAAAATCAAATTGAAGGAGGTAGAATAGTGGATATATTTAGTCATTTATTTGTTACTTTTTTACCTTATTTTTGTGTTTTAGTTTTGTCATCTATTGCATTAATATTTTCTGAAAGAGCAGGAATTGTTAATTTGGGTATTAATGGAATAATAGTAGTTGGTGCCACTTTTTATATGATTTTTGCTAATGTAATTTCTAGAGGATCATCTGTATCAATGAGTGGTTGATTACAAATTCCATTATTTATTCTATCTGCATTAGGTGGTTTTTTATTTTCATTACTTCATGGATTTATATGTATTAAATTGAAAGCAAATCAAATTATTTCAGGGATTGCCTTAAATGTTTTAGCACCAGCTATAACTATATCAATATTATTTATTTTTGGTGAAGGTAATAGATTACCATATAACATTAATGAATTAGCATTGGGTAATGCTGCAATTTATCAAATGGAAAATGTAGTTTCATTAAAAGTTATTTTAACTTTAATTGTTATTGTTTTCTCAGGTTTTATTCTATCAATGACCAGATGAGGACTAAGATATAAATCTGTTGGTGAAAATCCTCAAGCAGCAGATGTAGCTGGAATTAATGTTGATAAAATGAAATGAATGTCTACATTTATTTCAGGATCATTAGCAGGATTAGCAGGTGGTATTTATATTTCTTGTCTTTCTTCTGGAAATCAATTTACAACAGGTAATGTGGAAGGATTAGGATTTTTAGCGATTGCTATTATGATTGTTGGAGGATGAAAAATACTTTGATCTGTATTATTTTCATTAGTTTTTGCTTTCTTATTTTCATTTGGTTTTCACTTCAAATATATTTATCCAAATGAATCAGATTCAATAGTAAGTTTAATAAAAATGATTCCTTATCTATTAGTAATATTGATATTAATAATATTTTCAAAAAAAACAGGAGACTTTGTATTTAAGATTACAGGTAAAAAATTATTTGCTCAATCTAATGGACCAAAAGCTGCCGGAGAACCTTATGACAAATCCAAAAGATAGTTTTACTTAGATATTAATAATTATCAATAATGTTTGAATTAATTTTTAGACAAATTTCTGATACTAAGAGTAAAATATAATTATGTCTATAATTAATCAAAGCAAGGATTTCAATGTTGAATATCCATCAATGACATCTAAAATTAAATTTTTAAATATGTTTAATTTATTAAATTTACAAAAGGCAGGTAAAATAGGAAACATTTCCATTAAAAAAATGGAAACAAAGGTTGATGCGATTAAAGCTATTTTAAAGTTTGATAGTAAAAATAAGTTTTTAATTTCTAAAACAATATTTTCAAATCCAAATGAATATCAAAAAGAAGCGGTAGAAGATATTTATACATTAGGAACATTGGAAATAGATCAATTACAGTTTGATAATATAAACAAATCTGAATGAAAAAAAATTAAAGAACAAATATCAAATGAATTAAGTGAATATAAATTAAAAGTAGAAGAAGAAAATAAACAAAAAACTAAAAATGTTGACATATCTATGAATGTAACTCAAGAGCTTATTCCTTTGGAAGATACAAATGATAAAGAAGAAAAAGTAGAAATTTCCAATCTAAATTTAAATAATTTTAATATTAAATATGAAAACATTAATATTGAAGAAAATCAAAAAAATATTGATAAGTCATCTATAGATGTTAGCTCTATAGATAATAATTTAGAAACAGGAGAAATCAAAATAGCATCTTCTAGTTATTTTTCAAAAAAACCAAATTATTTTTCTAAAATCAAAAAAAGTGCTGAAACTACTTCTACTATTTCTAGTCTAAATACGCAACGAAAATTACCAAATAATAGATTTTTAAAAGACAAATGCACACGTCCTTGTTGTTTAAATGCATTTAATAATAAATACAAAATAGATGAAAAAATTTCACAATTAAGAAATTTATTAAATAAGCATGATGAAATTTATTCAGAATCTAAACATAAATCAACTTATGACAATTCATACTTAAAATTTGCTATAAAAGATGCTTATGAGAAAAAATTAAATGAATTAAAAAAACTAAATAAATTTAATTGTTTAAATTATTCTAATAAAAAAAATAATAATTTTGAAATGGTTTACAGAATAAATGACATTTGAAAAAATTCCAATTTGAAAAACAAAAATATTAAATTCATTATTAATACTTCTCCTTCATGTAGAAAAATATGTTTTAATGATTCAAATATTACTAGTCGTGATGTAATAAAAGAATTAATACAATTTAATTTGCTTAGTGATATTGAATCAATTCATGATACAAAATCAAATAGAAAAATTCTTGTTATTAAAGGAAGATAGGTTAGTAACCAAAATACAATTTATATGCTAAATAATAAATGGTATAATTTAAAAATACATTTTTAAATTTAGACTTATTATTTATGGTAGAAAACACAGAAAAAGAGATAAAAGATATATCAAAAAAGATATTGCAGTCATTAGAAATAACACCAGGTGTGCTTCATTTTGCTAATCTATCTGATAATTTAAAGAATAAAAATGATTACATAAGATGTGATATTGACAATAAAAATATTAATATTTCGGTTGGTTTAATTATATCTAAAAATGTAAATCTAATAATGTTATCTGATGAAATAACAAATATAGTTAAGTTTTTTTTAAAAAATAAATATAAAAATTTGTCTTTAGGAAAATTAAATATATATGTTAAAGGAGTCAAATAATGAAAACATTAAACATATCTGATTTAAAACAAGCTTTAATTTCTGCTTCAAATAATTTATTTAATAATAAAGAAAGGATTGATGCACTTAATATATTTCCAGTACCAGATGGTGACACAGGTTCAAATATGTCTTTAACTTTTCAAAAAGCAATCGATAGTATAATTTCCCGTGATTTTAATAAAGTTAATGATTTTATGCAGGAATTTTCAAAAAATATGTTATTTTCTGCCAGAGGAAATAGTGGTGTTATTTTGTCCCAAATTTTTAAAGGATTTTCAAATGCTTGATCTAATAATACTTCTTCATTATTACCTGAAGACATTATAAGAGGATTTGAAAGTGCTTCTAAGTCAGCATATAATTCAGTTTTAAAGCCTGTTGAAGGAACAATATTAACAGTTATTCGTGAAACATTTGAATCATTATCAAAGTTAAATTTATCAAATAATAAGTCCACAATAACTAAGATTTTTGAAACAGCAGTTTCATCAGCCAGAAAATCTTTAAGTAATACTCCAAATTTATTACCAGTACTTAAAGAAGTAGGTGTTGTAGATTCGGGTGGAGAAGGATTGGTTGTAATTTTAGAAGGAATTCTTTCATACTTAAAAGGTAAATTTATTGAAATAGATTTGGAATCTACCAAACCATTTTCTGTTGTTAATAATTCTGAAATATATTCAGGAGAATTTGGATATTGTACTGAATTAATTATTAAAATAAAAGATGTTAAAAAATTTTCTAAAAATGATTCAATTAAATGATTAGAAAAAAAAGGAAATTCAATAGTAGCTGTTGTTGACAAGAATATTTTAAAAATTCATATTCATACGATTAAACCTGGTGATATTCTAAATTTTGGTCAAAAAATTGGTGAATTTTTAACTATTAAAATTGAAAATATGACAGAACAAGCAAATAATACTAAATCAAATGTTGAAGGTATTAAAAATTATGAAAATAAAAAAGTTCAACCAAATAAAAAGAATGCAATTATTTCATGTAATTCAGGTTCAGGTTTTATAGAAATAATGAATAATTTAGAATGTGACTATGTAATAGAAGGTGGTCAATCAAATAATCCTTCAACCAATGATATTATTGAAGCAATTGATATTGTAAATGCTAAAAATATAATAATTTTACCTAATAATTCAAATATTATTTTAGCTGCTCAACAAGCTGCAAAAATTAAATCAGATAGAAATATTTATATTGTTCCAACTAAATCACAAGTAGAAGGAATTTCTGCTATTATGAATTATTCATCTGATTTAGATCCTGAAGATAATTTAGAACAAATCGAAGAATCTTTGAAATCTCTTGTTGTAGGAGAGGTAGTTCAAGCATCAAAAGATACAAAAATTAATAATGTAAAAGTTAAAAATGGAAGTTATTTAATGATTATGCAAAACAAGATTATTTCAACTAAAAAAGATAGTATAAGTGCCTCTAAGTCACTAGTAGATAAAATGATATCTTCTAAAAAAAGATATGAATTATTAGTAATTTACTATGGCAATAATACTTCTTTAGATATGGCTAAAGAAATAGAAAAATATATTTTAAATAAATATGATATTGAAGTTCAAATACAATTTGGTAATCAATCTATATATGATTTCTTATTTGGACTGGAGTAATAAATGAAAACAATAATTTTTGATGTAATGGGGAATGATAATGGTCCATTTTTTGCGATAAAAGCAGCTCTAAAATTTATTAATGAAAATAATAATTACAAAATAATTTTGGTAGGGAATGAAAATGAAATTAAAAAATATTGTTCAGAAAGCAAAAATATTGAAATAGTTCATAATCCAAATATTGTTTCAAAATCAAATGATGATATTTTAAGTTCACATAAAGAAGATAATTCAATGAATACAGCACTTAAATTATTAAGAGATAATAAAGGTGTAGCAGTTCTATCATCAGGTGATAGTGGTAAATATTTAGCATCTTCAATAATGCTTATAAAAAGATTACCTAATGTTTTGCGTCCTGCATTTATGTCCATAATTCCAACAATAAAACAAAATAAAAAATTTTTATTACTTGATGAAGGGGCTAATTTAAATACTACAGAGGACTATCTAGTTCAATGGGCAAAATTAGGTGCAACTTTTTCAAATAATGTTTTAAAAATTAATAATCCAAAAGTATCTATATTAAATATAGGTACAGAAGATTTTAAGGGTTTTGAATATCATCAAAAAGCTAATAAAATTCTTATGGATTCCAAAAATAATTTTGATTATAGAGGCTTTATTGAATCAAGAGATTTATTAGAAGGTAATGTAGATGTTGTTGTTGCCGATGGTTATAGTGGAAACATAGCTTTAAAAGCACTTGAAGGTACTGTATTATCTTTTACAAAATTAATTAAATCTAAATTAACAAAAAATTTTTGAAGAAAAATTAAATCATTGTTATTAAAAAAAGCATTTAGTGAATTAAAAGAACATTTAGATTATCGTAATGTAGGTGCAGCTTGAATTTTGGGTCTAAATGGCATTGTTATTAAGTCTCATGGATCAAGTGACCAAAAAGCTTATGAAGGAGCATTAAACCAAATAAAATTAGCTATTGAATCAGATGCTTTAAATAAATTTAAAATTGCATTGGAAAGATAATGAAAAATAAAAAAATTAATTTAGAACCTTTATTTAATTTGTTAAAGATAAAACCTAGAAATATTAATTTATATTATCAGGCTTTAACTCATAAAACTTATTCTAATGAAAACAAAAATATTAAATCATATGATAGACTAGAATTTATAGGTGATTCTATTTTACAAATGTATTCCAGTCTTTATATATATGAAAAATTTAAAAAAGAAAATGAAGGAACAATGTCATCTATTAGAGCAAAAAATGTTTCTTTTGATTCTCTTGCTAAGATAGTAAAAAAATATAAAATTAATGATTACTTAATATGTACTAATCAAATTAATGAATTAAAAAATAATGACAAAATATGTTCTGATATATTTGAATCATTATTAGCAGCAATATATTTAGATTTGGGAGAAAAAAAAGCTTGAGAATTTTTATCTAACTTTTTATTTAAGAAAATTAAATATACGACAACCAAAGAAGAATCATTAAAAGATCCTAAAACAAGATTACAAGAATTGCTACAACCAATTTATAAGACACCTATTCAGTATATAAGTTTTCAAAATAATGATGTTTGGATAACAAATGCTATTTGTGGAAAAAATATATATGGCAAAGGAACTGGAAAGACAAAAAAAGAATCTGAAATAAGTGCAGCAAAAGATGCTTTAAATAAATTAAAAGTTTAATTTTTTTTGATTAATTTTTTATAGATAATTCATCCTACAAAAGGAAGAATTAATATAACCAAAATAGATATGAAAAAAGCTCTTCGATAAACTTTATTTTTATTTTTTACAATTTCATCAATTTCTACCTGTGATATTACTTCATTCCCAAAAAATGATTGAATATCAATAATTCTTTTTTTTCTATATGTAGTAAAAAAAATATGCATTATCAATGTTATTGATAAAATGGCTATTAACATAAACCCAATCCATTCAGGATTACTTGTTATGTCATTAATTCATTCTTTGAATTTAAAAATTCATCAATTTACATCTTTCAATCATCAAAATAATAATGTAAAAATAATTCCATAAAATAAAAAAGCAATAACTATTCAATTTTGTCTTGCTTGTGATTTAAATAATTTTATATATAAGTTAGAAATAAAAGGAGGTGTTAACCGAGAACCTGCTAGTAATGATTCTCGATATATAGCAATTGATTGACTTAAATGTTTGATATTCAATAAAATAGTAATTAGCTTTCAAGCTGCTAATACTCCACCTAATGAAACAGGAAAATATCAAAAAGGATTAATAATATTTTTTAAAACTGTTGCAAATATTACTATTAATAATATTGATGTAAATGTTAATAAACTTGTAAAACAAAGCAAAAAATTATTTTTGTTTTTCTCATGTTTAAAAACTTTATATATTCCATTAGGTATTACTCCTTCAGGATCTTTAACATATGAAGAGTCAATTTTTTTTAAAGTGATTTTTTCTGGAGATTCTACAAAAGTAATTGTTCCAGTATTATAAATTGGTTTAAGATCTAGCATAGTCTAATTTTAAATTAAAATTCATTTCTTTGATCAGAAATAATTTTTCCTTTATTTAAAAATATTTGTCTTTTTGCATATTTTGCTACATCAGGATCATGAGAAACCATAATAATGGTTTTTCCTTGTTCTTGATTAATTTTTTTAAGGATATCTAAAACAATTGTTCCTGTTTTTTTATCAAGAGCTCCTGTTGGTTCATCAGCAAAAATAATTTCAGAATTTTTTGCTAATGCTCTCATAATTGATACTCTTTGTTGTTGTCCTCCTGACATTTGAGCAGGATATTTATTTTTAACATCTTCTAATTCAAAAATTTTAAACATTTCATCAATATTCATTTTCTTGCTTTTATCTTTTTGTAATATTGCTCCTGTTTCTACATTTTCATAACTAGTTATATTATTTAAAAGATTATATTGTTGAAAAATAAAAGAAACATAATCGCGTCTAAATTTGGTAAGTTCTGAATTGCTTAAATAAGGTAAATTTGTATTTTTAACTATTACATTTCCAGATGTTGGTCTATCTAATCCTGATATTATATTTAAAAGTGTTGATTTACCACTTCCAGATTTTCCAAATAGAACTACAAAGTCACCTTCTTGGATGGTTAAATTAAGATCATTCAAGATTTTAGAAGCTTTTTTGTTTTCAGAAATATAAATTTTATTAATTTTTTTGAGTTCAATTATATTTCCTTTTGTATTTTTTAAATCTTTGTATTTATCAGGTTTTCTTTTTTTATTATTTCTTTTTTTAATTTGTCTAATATCTTTGTTTGAAACATCAATAATTAATGTATGTTCATCAGTGGAATTTTCTGTTTTTTGACTTGACTGTAATATTAAAGTTTGTGTATTAAATTCATTGTTGATATTTTTTTGTTTTTCTTCTTTTCTTTTAATTACTCACATAAAATGTTTAAATTTTAATTTTATATTTGTTAGTCCTTTTTGAAATTTATTCATTTTACACCTCTTTCAATAATATAATTGGTTTTATCCTTCCTTGGATAAATCATGATAATGCACATATTATTGTGAATACACCAATTTGAATTGCAGCAGCAATTAAAACATGAATAAATGATAAATGTAATGGCAATAGTATTGATGTAGTAGCTAATATAGTTGAAATAAATGCAGGAATTACCAAATATACAATTAATACTGAAGTTAAAATAGCTAGAATAACCACTGGAACATAAATTGAGAAAAACATTTTAATTTTTTCACTTTGCTTATAACCTAAAATTCCAAAAATTGCGATGTTTCTCTCATTTTCATTAATAATCATTGATGTAATCATAACAAGAACAGTTAGAGAAATTAAAAATGTAATAATTATTACCAATGTTAGAGAATCATCAATTGTTTTAGAAGCATTAGTTATATATTCTTTTTCAACACCATTAGAAACAGCACTATCCATAAATCCATATAATGAATTATCAGTATAAATATTTGTGAATCTTTCTATAGCTTGACTAGCTTGACTAGCAGCAGCACTATTATTACCATTTTCAATATATTCTAGTTTTAAATTATCTAAACCTGTAATTTTTTTAATTTCTTCATTAATTTGATTATTATTTCATTGTGGTAATAAAGTTTTTATGTTTGATGCTAATAAAGAAATATTTTCTTTTGTATCATTATCTTCTATGTATATTAACTGTTGATAGATATTTATTAATTCTTTAATTTCAGTTGAATTTAAACTTTGTGCTTTATCTGAATTAAATATTTTATTATTTGCAGATCAATATCCATTATATGAATATAGAGGTAAATTATTTACTAATGATATAGGAGATTCACTATTTGTTAATGAACCATTATATTCATTTTCATCCATTCCTAATAATAGGTTTGCTACATTTTGTGACGTTGTTCATTCTTCATTAATATATGTATTATTTATACCTATAATTTCAAAATCAAATACATCTTTATTAGTTTCAATATTTAATCCATCGTTATTCATTTCATTTATTAATTTATTTTGATATCTTTTAACTATATTATTAACTTCAAATTTTAATCTATCACCAATTTTTAAAGAATGTTTTGTTGCCACTACTTTATTAATAATTAATGGGTAAATTTTTACATTATCATTTTGAGATTTTATATAATTTTCTGCTTTTTTAATTAAATTATTACCTGAATCATCAATAATATTCACATATTGTGAATTAGTTTTGTATCCATAGATTGTTTGTTGCATATTTTCATCATTTATATTTTTTGTTTGTAAGTATGTAAATGTTTCATCATTTATATTTTTTTCACTATCTACACCTAAAAGCAATGCCCCTGGAGAGATAAAATAATCTAATTCGAATGTAGGCATAGCAGTTCTTTCTTCTTTTGGTAATTGAGAATCTGTTGGATTTTCTTTTGAAGAATCAAAGTTGGTCATTAAGTTATATCCATAGACAAGAAAGTCTCGATAATTTTTTCTAATATTATTAGATGTATCAGTTCCTGTAATTTCAAGGGAATCAAAATGAGCTTTTTCTTCACTATCACCAGGTTCAATACCATAATAACCAAATTTAAATTCTGAATTTTCTGGATTTTCTTCATCTTTTATAAATTTAAAATGTTTTAAAACTATGATATTTCCATTAATATCTTTAGCATAATCATTAGTATTAATATCTCAAAGTACAAGATTCTGGTTATCTTTTCCATAATTAATAAATTTGGTTACATATCTATTACTAATATTGTTATATGTATAGAATTGACCTTCTTGGATTCATTCTAATCATCCATTAGAATTTTGTGAACTAGAAATAATTGAAGCTCTTTGAGATTCAGGAATAGCATTATACAAATTATTTCATACATTAATACTTAATCCACCAGCTTTAACAGTCATATCTAATGATGCTTTTGTAAAAATATGAGGAGTTGTTGTATCACTTATGTCAACATTACCATTCATATTATCTTTATTAATTATAGGACTATATCCTGGTTTAAAGTAGTTAGCCAAATATGTATATCCTTCACTAGGTTCTCCAACTGGAACATATAACATATTTGATATATCAAAACCTGAGTTAGGACCAATAATATATTTTTGAACACTTCCTCCTTCAATGGTTGGTGTTTGATAAGTTATCTGATATGTAAAGTTTCTATTTTCATATGTTTTATTTAATGAAGTGTTAAATGTTTTAAAAATAGTTATAAAGAATAGAACAACTCCTGCTGTAAAAATCGAAGATATAAATAAAGCAATTAATTTTCCAATTGACCCTAAAGCTAATGAAACACTAAATTTATTTTTAACTGAGGTTTTTGTAACAATTTTATTTACGCTATGTGCAAATTTTGAATCATTTACTTCCATTGATCCATTCATCATGGCAAGTGCTTTATTTTTTTGTAAAAAGTATATGGTAGTTAATATAGTTAAACCACAAAGAGCAATAACTGGGATTAAAATAGCTAAACTAAAAGTTAGTGGATTGAAAGGTAAAACAGTTATAGGTATAGTTCAAAAAATGGATAACATGTTGAATACTCCGAATTGAGCAACTAATCCAACAATATAACCTAGAGCCCCCCCTATTAAAGAAGTGAATAATGGGAATAAACATATGGCACCAGAAATTTGTCATGATGTGTATCCTTGCGCTTTTAAAATACCTAATGTCTTAGCTCTTGAACCTATATATCTTCTAATTATAAAAATAATCACAATAGCAACAATTACACATAACATTATTCCTACAATAAGTTGTAATCCTTGTAAATTTCTAAACATGTCATTAATAACTGTTATTCTTAATGATCTTTCTGGATTAAGAAGAGATGATTCTGTTACTAAATAAGCTTGTTTATATGAATTAGAATTATTATTTATATTTTCTCCAACTCATGTATTACCTGTTGCTCATTCGTATACCAATTTATTTAATTGTGTTTGTAAATTTCTAGGAGAAATATTTTTTCCTTTTAATAAAAAGTATTCTTCAATGCTTGCAGATGTGTTAGATCTTTTGATTCTATCAAAACCATATTGATTAACATATACTAATGCTTGTGTGTTTGTATTAACTGTAATATTTTGAGAATCTATAACTGGATAAATATAATCTACACTAAAATCTTTTCCTATAATAACATATTCAACTCCTTGAATATTAATTTTGTATTTATTGTCAATTTTAGATATATCTGCTAAATCTTGTTCTAAATTGTTAGATGAAAAAACACTTTTATTATTTTGTTTCAAATAAGATTGATTTACAATAGCTAATTTACCTGCATTTTCACTCATTGTAACTTGATTGTAGTCATTTTTAACTTCAATAAAACTATATGAAGCATTTTTTAAAAAATATCCCAAATCAACATCAAATAATTTCATTGGTTCTAAATTATTAGTCTTGCTATTATTTTCCTGAACAAATACAAAGTTTTCTAAATATCATAATAAATCCATATCTAAAGCAAGATAATTATTAACACTTGGATCATATTGAATAGTTAAATTTTGATTTGGAATAACCGAATCTACAAGAATATTACCTAAGTTAAGACCTAGTACTTTAACTAAACTTAATACACTTTTTAAATCTAAAGACCTTGTAGTTAATGTTACTTTTGATGTTGGTAGTTTAATTTGTTCTTCAATAATACTATTTTGAAGTGATAGATATCCTGTTTCTGGATCTTCAAATGAAGTTGAATTAATTAGTTGATTAATTTTGGTCCCTCCTAAAATAGGAATATTTTGTCCAGTTAAATCATTAATTGTTTTTTCTCCAATTGTTGTAGCTTTAACAATTTCTGATAAACCCTCTTTAAAAGTACTTGTACTATAAATGTTTTTATAGATAGGAGGAATAATATCTCCTGTTCCCAAAATTTTTGTTGATACATCATTATTACCATCTTCTCCAAAAAAAGAATTTCATATTTCTATAACAGCATTGTCTAAGTTTATAGAAGATATAAGTTTAATTACTCCATCTAATAATGCACTAGGATCAATAATATAATCATCCACTATAGTATCAAAAGGTAAAATTGTTCCACTAGTTCTTAGTAATATCTGAGAAAGTTTATTTAGTTCTAATTTTAAGTTTTGTTTTTGAGTATCTATGTCTACATTTCCACCAGGATTGATAATTCTTTTAATTCCACTTAAAATATTTGCTAAAAATGGTCCCATGAAAGCATCATTAGTAGCAATGATTGAGTCCCTAACAGTACCAAGAGCAATTTTTACAATAGTCTGATTAGTTAGAGCTGCTGGAGGAGTTAAACTATCTCCAAATCCATAGTTAGCAAATGCTGTATTTACTCCTTCAGTTAATGTTTTTCAAATTGGAGCAGGAATTAAAGATTTAACTGATTCAGTTAATGTTTTTCTCAAATTATCTCTAAAATATTCCATACCTACTTTATTTGGGTTATCTTTTGCATCTTCAAACTCTTTTATCATTTCTGAATTAGGTAAAAAATATTGAAAAGGTATTGAATATTTATCTGAATATGTTGAATCTTGTCTTGCTCAACCATTATTTCCAACTATTTGAATATCATTACCAAAAAAATCAAATGGCGCAAAATTTAAGTTGTTTTTATTAATATATTCATTTAGTTGATCAATAGAGCTTAATGTCATATCATATGTTCAATCTAATAATTGACCATTTTCTATTGATGATTTTAAAACAAAATATTGATTATCATTTTTTGGATTAATTGTTATTCCATAAATATCATTTAGATTTTTGTTTCCTTCAACTGTTAATCAAACAATTTTTGCACTAGGAACTGCTGTAATAATTTCTCCATCAAGATATGTATATTCGTTAAATGAAATCATTGGATTAATATAGTCTCTTGAAGCAGATAATCCTTTTAAATATTGTTCAATAATTGATGCTATATATTGTTTAGGTACCTTTTTTGCTTTTGAATTAATATTAGAAGGTAAACTAAATATTGGATTGTTTAAATTCGTGTCTATTAATTTTCCAACATTTTGTTTAATGTTAATTCCATTTCAATTAATTTCATTTTGAGAATTTCCTAAATTAATAAAATGAAAAACATTTGTGGAACCATCATTATTTGAATTAACTGTTAATGTATTTCTTATCCCTACTTCTCCAAGATCTTCAATTTGTTTATATATTTGTTTATATTTATATTCAAGAGCTTGAGAGTTTATTAGTAATTCATTTGATGATGTTTTATCAGTACTAATTTGATTAATTGCAGCATCATTAGCTTCAGATAAATTTTCTAATTTTAATAATGTTGAAGGTGGTGTGTTTTCATTTAAAGTTATTGGTAAAGTTAAGTCATCTAATGTAAAATTAACATTTTCAAATATTGTTATTCCATCAATCTTGTTTCCTTCTTTGTCAATTTCTTGAATTATGTTTCCTTGATAATCAACTTTTTTAATTTCCATTGTTTTTGTCCAATATTTTATTTCATATAGTTCACCTATTTCATTAACATGATTGTTTTTTAAGTAATTAAAATAGTCATAATAATAACCAGTTCAAATATTTTTATTATCATCATTAACATCAAATGATTCTCCATTTTTAACTATTCCATCTAAGAATTTAGTTATTTCTGTAAATTTATACTCATATTGAGAATAAACAAATCAATTTGAAGGAATAGTTATATTAGACAAAATTATTCCTTCAATAGTACTAATTAAATCAAATGGATTCTTAATTTCTGGAATATTTGTATTAGTTGAACCTAATATTTCACGAACAGTTTTTCCTTTTAAATTTTCAGGAATATCACCATTTAAAATTCATTTATCATAATTTAATCTATATCTTTTTGTAGTTCCTAAAAAACCTTCTGATACTCTTTCAAATCCTAATAATTGTCCTACTTCACCAGAATTTAATTCTTTAAATGAATTAGGACTAGATTTATATTTATTATTTTCAACTGAGTTTGAACTTGTTAAAGTATCCTTTACATATGCTTTTTTTGTTCCTAAATCTATTAATATTGGTTTAAAACTATCATTATTTTCAATATTATTTCTAACATATAAATTTTTTGCATTATTCGATGCACTTCATGTATTAGATGCAGAATCATATGTGTCTAATATATTATCTAATTGAGTTATGTTTATCAATTCATTATCATTGTTATTTTTTAAATATAGATCTAATTTGTTGTTTCCTGTACTATCTAAAGTTGCATTCACATTTTCAGTAATATTATTAG
>CAYURK010000005.1:0-23006 GCA_964447225.1 uncultured Metamycoplasma sp. | reverse complement strand
TAATGATTTAAATCATTTTAAAAATAATTTAATGCCTGAAATAGCAGGATGAGGACAACCAGAAATAATAGATGTAGACTTTAAATTAATTAATTTCAATAATTTTAAAGATTTAAATTTACCAGAATGACCTGAATTTAAACCAACAAATACAGGGAATTCAATTCAAAATGCAATAAATTCATTAGAAAATATTAAATTATTTAGAAATTGAATTAATTTAACTATTGAACAAAATCCAAATGCTTCAAAAGAAATAGTTAATTCATTGAATGAATTGCCTAAATTGTTCGAATGGTTAAATCAAAAAAATAGTCAAAATATTACTTTAATTGATTACATTAATTCAAAAGAAGGATTAAATTTGTTGGAAGAAATTAAAAAAGTAATAAATGGTGGAACTCCTTCAGAAGAATTAAAAAGTAGTTTAACCTCAATTATGAGCTATTTTGTCTATTTATGATTATATTCATCAACATCTAGTGTTGTAACAGATAGTTTCTTGTTACTAAGACCATTTATGGATTATCATAATGTAGTTAATGAAGTAGGATTGTGAACTGCAATAACAAATTATTCATTTTCAACCATTTTAAATTGTTTATTTTTAAACATAAATACTTTTAGTGCTAAAGCAATGATATATATTTGTATTTTTGGTATTTTGAATTCTGTTTGAGCAATATTAATTCAAGTAAATGAAAGAAATGAGAAAAAAGGAATGCCATATTGATTATTAATATTAGTATATGCTTTCTGTTTAGCATTTTTAGTTACTTTTGGAACTTTATTTTCAGTAACATTTAAAAATCAATTAGGATCTAGCAACCCATTTAATTATTTAGATGCTTGAACATTCCCATTAGTAGTAATTTCGTTTTTAGTTATTTCTGTTATTACTATCAAGTCTATTAAGTCATATCATGATCTAAAAAAAGAACAAACTATGCACTAATAATTTATTAAAAAAATTTTACAAATTTAATTGTCAAAATTAGCATTTAAAACATGCTTATTTTTATACTCTAGAAAAGAATTTTATATATATAAAATTCATTTTCTTGGTATATTTTTTGATACAATTTTAATTAAAATCAAACAAGGGGTAAATTTATGGCATTTATCGATGATGATGAAGATAAAAAAGATGAAAATTTAGAAGATGATGATTCGAAATATTTTGGTAATACAGATGAATTAAAAGTTGTTTTTAAAGAAGAAAATGAAGTTAAAAAAATAATAATTGAAGAGGAAGAAGAAATTATTCCTCAAGATAGTGAAGAATATCAAGTACAATCTCAATTAATAGATGAAGAAACAGATTTTTTAGCTCCTGTTAACGTTTCACAAGAAATGAGAAAATCATTTTTAGAATATGCAATGAGTGTTATTGTTTCTCGTGCTTTACCAGATGCAAGAGATGGATTAAAACCAGTTCATAGGAGAATACTATATTCAATGTCTGAATTAGGTGTAACTTCATCAGATCCTTTCAAAAAATCTGCTCGTATTGTTGGAGATGTTTTGGGGAAATATCACCCTCATGGAGATACAGCTATTTATGAGTCAATGGTTCGTATGGCTCAAGATTTTTCATTAAGATATCCTTTAATTGATGGTCATGGTAACTTTGGATCAATTGATGGCGATGAAGCTGCTGCAATGCGTTATACTGAAGCTAGAATGTCTAAAATTGCTAATGAAATGATTGATGGTTTGAAAAAAAATACTGTTGATTTTATACCTAATTATGATGGATCAGAGTTAGAACCTTTAGTTTTACCTGCAAGATTTCCCAATTTATTAATTTCAGGTTCAGTAGGTATTGCTGTTGGTATGGCAACAAATATTCCTCCTCATAATTTAACTGAAGTTATTAATGGTGTAATAGCATTAGCTAGAAATCCTGAAATTACTGTTGATGAGTTAATGCAATATGTTAAAGGTCCAGATTTTCCAACTGGTGGAATTATTTTAGGAAGAAAAGGCATTATTGATGCTTATACAACAGGACGTGGTTCAATAATTACAAGATCAAAAACTCATATTGAAATTTTGAAAAATGGAAAATCAAGAATTATTGTTACTGAAATTCCATATGAAGTTAGAAAACCATTGCTAATTGAAAAAATTGCTTCTTTAGTTAAAGAGAAAAAAATTGAAGGTATTACTGACATTAGAGATGAAACATCAAGAAAAGGAATTCGTTTAGTAATTGAATTAAGAAAAAATATTGTGCCTGAGGTTTTATTAAATCAATTATTTAAATTAACAAATTTACAAACAAATTATTCAGCAAATATGATTGCTCTTGTGGACAATGAACCTAAGTTGTTGAATTTAAAAGATTCATTAAATGTTTATTTAAAACATCAAATTAATGTTGTTTCTAGAAGAGTTCAATTTGATTTAGAAAAAGCAGAAGCTAGAGCTCATATATTAGAAGGTTTAAAAATTGCTATTAATAATATTGATGAAATAATAAAAATCATAAGAAATTCTAAAACAGATGCAGAAGCTCAAGAAAAAATGATGAAGCAATTTTCTTTATCAGATAAGCAATCTAAAGCTATAACTGAAATGAGATTAGGAAGATTAACCGGTCTTGCTATTGAAAAAATGAATGAAGAATTAGATGAATTAAATAAATCAATTGCAGAATTTAAAGCCATTTTAGCTGATAGAGCAAAATTAATTCAATTAATTATTGATGAATTAACAATAATTAAAGATAAATATGGTGATGATAGAAGAACCGAAATTGATATTAATAATTTTGGAGACATTACTGATGAAGACCTAATACCTGAAAAAAATATTCTTATTACAATGAGCGCAAAAGGATATGTAAAGAGAATTCCTTTAATTGAGTATAAAGTTCAAAAAAGAGGTGGTGTTGGTTCATCAACGCAAACTACATATAGTGATGATGATGTTGCAAAAATTATTTCTACTACAACTCACACAGATCTTTTAATATTTACTTCTTATGGTAAAGTGTATCGTTTAAGAGCTCATCAAATACCTGAAATGTCTAAACAAGCAAAAGGTATTCCATTTTTAAATTTAATTCAAATTGAAAAAGATGAGCGTGTTGTTTCGTTATTAACAACTAATACATACAATGATGATGAATATTTAGTTACAGTAACAAAATCAGGGGTTATCAAAAGAACTCCTATTATTCAATACCAAAGAATTAACCGTAATGGAAAAATTGCTTTAAGTATGCGTGAAGGTGATGAACTAATTAAAGCAATGAAAGCAAAAGAAAATGATGAAATTATTATTGGTGCATCAAATGGTAAAGTTGTTAGATTTTCATTAGACCAAGTTAGATCTATGTCTAGAACTGCTACTGGTGTAACTGGAATGAGATTTGATGAAAATGAAAAAGCAAAAGTTATTGGTGCATCAAATACTTCTGATGGGAATGTTGTGCTTTCAATTGGTGCAAATGGTTTTGGTAAAAAAACAGAACTTATTGAATATAGACAAACAAAACGTGGGGCTAAAGGAGTTAAATCAATCAATGTTGATAAATCAGGAGCTCTTGTTTATGTAGGACTTGTAAATGGAACTGAAGATATTATGGTTGTTACAAATAAAGGAATAGCAATTAGAACAAGTTTAGAAACAGTTGCTGATAGTTCTAGATCAACTAAAGGTGTTAGAGTAATTCAAATAAAAGAAGATTCAAAAATTCAATCAGTTGCTATTTTGGATGTTGAACAAATTAATAAAGAAGTTGAAGAAGAAATTTCAAGATCTCAAGAATTACTACTTCATACATATACAAATGAAAATTCATCAGAAAATAAAAATGAAACTGAAGATTATTCTAATGAGAATAAGGAGTAGATTTGGATGAGAATTGTATTAGCAGGTACACCTAATTTCTCTGTAACTACATTTCAAAAAATAATCGAAAACTTTAATGTTGTGAGCATAATTTCTCAACCAAATAAACCTGTAGGAAGACAAAGAATCATAATGGATACACCTGTTTGTCAACTTGCAAAAAAATACAAAAATATAAAATTATTTCAACCAAATAAAATAGAAGAAATTTATGAAGAATTAAAGAATTTAGATTTTGATATATTAATAACAATGGCATATGGACAAATAATTTCAAAAAAAATTCTTGATTTAGCAAAAAATGGTTCTTTTAATATTCATGCTTCTTTACTTCCTAAATATAGAGGAGCTTCTCCTATTCAAAAAGCAATATTAACTGGTGAAAAAGTAACAGGCATTACTTTTATGAAAATGAATGAGAAAATGGATGCAGGTAATATTATTTTTCAAGAAACAATTGATATAGATGATGAAGATAATTACGATACATTGCTAAAAAAACTATCATTTTTGTCTTCAGAGAAAATAGTAGATTGACTAAAGAAGATTGAAAAAAAAGAATATGTAGAACTTCCTCAAAATGATCAAGAAGCATCTTATAGTTATAAAATAACAAAAGAAGATGAAAAACTTAAATTTACAACTATGGATGAATCATTAAGAATTATAAGATCTTTATCAACAAATCCTGGTGCATATACAATTTTAAATAATAGTCAAGGTCAATTTAAAAACTCTTTAAATAAGCGCATTAAAATTTATAATGCTACAAAAAAAATGATTCCTAATGCAATTGAAATCAAATGTATTGATGGATCAATTTATGCAATTGATTATCAATTTGAAGGAAAAAATAGAGTGATATTGAATGATAAAAAATAATAAAATTAATGTATATTTAAATCTATAGGATTATTATGAAAAAATTAAATAAAGATGATTTTATTAAAATGGCTAACAAAATTTATATTGAACCTAGTTTAGAAGTTTTAGAACATTTAGAAAATGAATATAATCAAATAAATGAAATGTTAGAACTTTTAGAAAAAATAGATGTATCTAATGTAGAACCATTAACCAGAATAGCTTTACCAATTGATTTTTTAAGAGAAGATATTGAAGATAATAAAATTATTTTAGATAAATCGATAGCTTTAAGTAATGCAAAAGAAAAAAATAAAGATTTTGTAGTAATTAAAAGGATTTTGAAATAATGAATTTTAAAGTAAAAGGGAATAAAGAAAAAGCTTTAATTGAATTAAATAATAATGATAATAATGCTATTGCATCAATTTTTGAAATTTCTAATCCAAATAATGGGAAGTTATCAAATGTTGTTTTTACTCTAAAAAATAACTATGCTAAAAAATTTGATTCAACTAATGCATCTTCAAAAATTTTAGAAGGGTTTAATCCTGGGTATAACGCAACTATTTTAAATAAATTAAACAAAGAAGGAGCTATCTTAGTTGCTACAACTAATCTAGATGAATTTGGTTTGGGTGGAACAGGAGAATATTCTTGTTATGGTTTAATTATGCATCCAAAAAATAAAAATTATTATGTTGGAGGTTCTTCATCAGGGTCAGCAGCCACTTTTACTAACAATATAGGTTTTGCAATTGGTTCAGACACAGGCGATTCAGTGAGACTACCAGCTTCTAATATTGGTAAGGTAGGTTTTAAACCTTCTTATGGTGCAGTATCTCGTTATGGTTTATTTTCATATGCATCATCAATGGATACAGTTGCTTGATTTACTCATAATGTAAATGATAGTGCTATTCTTGCTCAAATATTATTTGGTAAAGATAAAAATGATTTAACTTCTTTAGATATAAAAATTAATGATATTCAGGAATTAAAACCTAAAAAAGTAGCTTATTTAAATTGTTTTGATTTATTAGAAGATTATGTAAGAGATTCATATTTAAAATTAATTGAAAAACTAAAAAACGAAGGAGTTGAGATTGTAGAAATTAAACCAGATATTGACTTATTAAACTCAATAAAAATAGTTTATGAAATAATTTCATTTTCTGAAGCATCATCAAATTTATCCAATTTAACAGGAGTAGGATTTGGAAATCGTTATGATGGAAATACATGAGAAGAGATTTTTAAGTCTACTAGATCAAATGGATTTGGCTTAATGGTTCAAAGAAGATTAGCTTTAGGTTCTTTTTATTTAGAAAAAGAAAATCAAGAAAAATATTTTTTAAGGGCACAAAAAGTTAGAAGACTAATTTGAAAATGATTTAATGATATTTACGATCAATATGATTGTTTAATTTTTCCTTCATCGCCAAGAATTGCTCCTAAGTTAGATGAAAAAACTATGGATTATAAATATATGTCATACATATTAACAGCATCTAATTTAGTTGGTAATCCTTCATTAAATATGAAATTATCTTCATATAATGAAATGCCATTTAATATATCTTTAGAATCAAAAATTTATAGTGATGAAAAATTATTATCAATTGGTTTATATTTTGAAAAATTAATAGGAGAATTAAATGATTAAAAATTTTGAAGTAGTAATTGGTATAGAAATTCATCTTGAACTGAATACAAAAACTAAGATGTTTAGTGCAATTAAAAATGAATTTCTTGGTGAACCAAATACTTTGATTTCTCCAATAGATTTAGGATATCCAGGAACATTACCAACTGTTAATAAAGAAGCAGTAATTAAAGCTATTCAATTAGCTAAAGCTTTAAATATGGAAATTGATCATGAACTACATTTTGATCGTAAAAATTATTACTATACTGATTTGCCTAAAGGATATCAAATTACCCAACAATTTAGACCAATAGGAAAAAATGGTAAGTTAAAAATTAAATTAGATGATTATGAAAAAGAAATTAGAATTGAAAGAATTCACTTAGAAGAAGATACAGCTAGACAATTACATAATTCAGAAGAAACTTTAATTAATTATAATCGAGCAGGAATACCATTAATAGAAATAGTTTCACAACCTGATATTAGAACTAAAGAAGAAGCAGCTAAATATGTTGATTCTATTAGACAAATAGCTACATTTTTAGGTATTTCAGATGCTATAATGGCTGAAGGATCATTAAGAGCAGACATTAATTTATCAATTAGATTATTAGGTTCAGAAAATTTTGGAACTAAAGTTGAAATTAAAAATTTAAATTCTCTAAATAACATTAAAAAAGCTATTGAATTTGAAACTGATTATCAAATTCAAAAAATAATTTCTGGACAAATGATTTTACAAGAAACTAAGAGATTTGATGAATCTAGTCAACAAACTATTTCATTAAGAAATAAAACAGATGCAATTGACTATAAATATTTTCCAGATCCTAATATTCCAATAATTAAGTTAGACCCTAATTGAATTAAATCAATAAAGATTAATGAATTACCATCACAAATGAGACAGAGATATTTGGATAGACAAATTCCTGAAAACTACATTGACCAATTAATCGAAAACAAAGAATATTCTAATTTTATTGATTCTATAGAATATTCAAATTTATTAGAACTAGTTAAAATATTTTTTTCAGAAATAGTTCCTTTAGAAAAAAAATATAATAAATCAATTAAACTTTTAAATATTAATCCTTTAGATATTAAAGAATCATTAGATTTATTAGATCAAGGAATTATTTCAGGAAAACAATTAAAGCAAATAATTCCATTATTAGTTGATTCTCAACTAAGTGTAAATGAAATAATTAATAAATATAATTTAAAACTTATTTCTGATGAAAATATAATCATGGATTGAATTAGTCAAATTAAAAATCAAAATCCAAATTTAGAAAATGATTTTAAAGAAAGAGAAGATAGAACAATCAAATTTATTGCTGGTGAAATTATGAAATTATCCAAAGGTCAAGCTAGTCCTAATGTTGTAATTAATTTGATTAATAAAACATTTAAGAATTAAATATCAATTTATTTAAAGATAAAATATACAATATGAAAAAAACAATTACTAATATATATATATATATATATGGCAGGAAAATTAATTGATCAAAAACAAGAAATAATCAATAAGTTTCAAAGTTTGAAAGAAAAATATCCTCAAATAAAATTTGAAATAGGTCCTACAAATAAAGAACATGAATATTTGATGAAAGAATTTGTTTTTTATAAAAAATCATTTGAAAACCAAAAATATGCATTTTGTTCAGACTTATGAAGAGTTTGAAAATTATCTATTAATAATGGACTTTATTTGGATGCAACTATAAAAATAAATGAAAATCGTTTTCAAGAAATAATCAATATTATGTCAAATAAAGATTATGATTTATCAGTTATTGAAGAAAATGGACATTTAATTTGAAATGGTTATATTCATGCAACAAATAATACAAAAAAAATGACTAATAACATTTTGAATTTTTATAAATACTTTCCATATATTTCATATAGACAAACAGGTCCAAAAATATATTCAACCTTTTTTTACAAAGCATATGGTGTTAAATTAAATAATAATAAAGTATTCTATTTAAATGCTTCAAATATTGATCCTTATTCTAAAAATTCAATTTTTAATTACAATGGTATGAGATCATGAACAACTAAAAAAAGTAAAAACAATAAAAATATTGAATATTTTTATAACAATGCTTCTAAATTTAATAATAAAAAATTTTCAAAATTATGAATTATTATTAGATGATTTCTGAAAAATTATCAAATATATCTAATACCTATTGTTTTATTTAAACAGATTAAATATAAATTTAGGTTTGAAAAATAATTAATTATATTTAATATTTTTGTCAAATTCTTTTTGATCCATTTTTAAAAGAAATTTTTCAATTAAATCAGCAGCAGCAATTAAATCTTTCATATTACATACACCAAGTGGTGAATGTAAATATCTTTGAGGCAACGAGATAGTTATTGTAGCTACTCCAGCATTTCCATATTGTAATTCAGCAGCATCTGTTCCTCCACCTTGAGCAACATATTTATAAACAGGAATATTATATTCTTTACCTAATTTCATTAGATAATTTATTAATTTAGGATCCATTAATGTTCCCATATCTTTGATCCTTAAAGCAGCACCCTTACCTAATTCTTGTGTTCCAGGAATTGCTTGATATGTATCATGTGAAGCACAAGTATCAAGAGCAATTGCAATATTTGGTTTAATTTTTTGAACTGATGTTTTTGCTCCCCTTGTCCCAACTTCTTCTTGTACTGTTCCAACAAAATAAACCTGAGATTTTAATTTTTTATTTTTAACACGATTAATAACTTCTTCTAATACAGCAACTCCTGCTCTATTATCCATAGCTTTTGCAACAGCATATTCATCATTCATTAAAAAACAATCTCCAGTTAAATAAACTTGACATCCAACTTCAATTTTATTTTTTTCAACTTCTTTTTTAGATTTAAATCCTAAATCAACATATAAATCTTTTAACTCAGGAACTTTATTTCTTTTTTCTATTTCTAAAATATGAATTGAAGTATGACCAAATACGCCTTCAAATTTTCGTCCATCTATATTGTAAACAATAGCTTTAGTTCCAATAACTGTAAGTGGTCATATGCCCCCAATCATTGATAATCTTAATTGTCCATTATCTAATATATCTTGAACAATAAATCCTACTTCATCCATATGAGCAGCTATTTGAATAATAGGACCATTATTAGGTTTATCTTTTTGAGATATGATAATAGAACCCATTCCATCTCTTTCATATTGAACGTTTTTATCTTTTGTTGATTTTTTTAGTTCTTCAACAACACCTTCTTCATATCTAGATAATCCATCAATTTCACAATATTTTTTAACTTTTAAATACATATCTTGAATTTGTTTTGACATAATTACCTCCTTATCTACATTATATTAAGATAAACAAGAAATAGTTTTTTTAATTTTGACTTATTTATAAATTATAATCCAATTATTTTATTTATATTATTTAACAATATTTTGACTTCATTTTCATTATTAATGATTCATTGATAGCATGTTGTTCATTTATCAAAAAATTTATTTTTACTATAAACATTATTTTTATTTAAATATTCTTTGTGACTTAAAATAGTAGAATTGATATCTTTCAGAATTATGTTGAAAAAATTATAGTATTCTTTTCCAATAACATCTTTAATTAAAATACTATTTTTTTTAATTTTTGAAGGGGTTAGAAATTTTAGATAGTTGAATAATTGATAAATAGGAAAACCATTAGAATTGCTAATTTTGACTAAGTCATTTTTTGCATAACTAAAATAAGTTTTTATATATCCTCTGGCTCCTTCATTTGAATCTCATTTTTTATTATTTTCAATAGATCAAAAAATGCCTATATATGTAATGTAGGGTATATGCTTAATATTTTCATAAAAAAAATTATTTCAAAATAATTTTTCAATGTAATAATTATTTACTTTTTTAAAAATTCCATTGTTTTTAATATATTTTTCAAACAAAACATTCATATTCATATTTTTCCTTATATTTAGTCTATATTTGCATTCTAAATATACATTTATTACTTCATCATTTATTTTCTAAACCATTTTAAAAATCATACTATTTTTGTACTTAATGAAGTGATTGTTAATCTACATGTTAACATATAGTTAATGAAAATTTATATTCTTATTTTTTGTTTTTTTAAAAATTGTGTTTTTGTTTTAAATCCATTTAGAAATGTCATTTTATAAATAATATAGTTTATAATTAAAAAATATGGGTGACACAAACAAAAACATTTATTTTGCTGATTTATTTGCTGGAATAGGTGGTTTTCATCATGCCTTTAAAATTGTAGCAAGTGATTTAAATTTAAAAATAAAATGTAAATATGTTTCAGAAATAGATAAATATGCAAAAGAAAATTATTGTTTAAATTTCAATTTTGATGAAAACAAAATTTTTGATATCAAAGATTTTACAGACTATGTAGATAATTCTAATTTAGACATTGTTTTTTGTGGATTTCCTTGTCAACCATTTTCAAATGCAGGTTTTATGAAAGGTTTTGATGATGAACATAGAGGAAAAATGATTTACATTGTTTGTGATTTTATTAAGAAAACCAAACCAAAGATTATATTACTTGAAAATGTGAAATACTTAACAAAACACAATAATGAAAATACCTATAAAGAAATATTAGACATGTTTCACCAAGCAGGATATGTAGGATCATCAATCAAAGAACCACTGATTATTTCTCCTCATGATTTAGGACTAAAACAAAAAAGAGAAAGAGTATTCATACCATTAGTTCAAAAAAGTTTTTTTAATAAAGTAACTTCAAACAATGAAAATTATTGGAACATGATTCACTAGTAAATTTTTCTGATCCTTATATGATTGGGTGGAATTATCAATAAATTCTGCAATTGCATCAACAGGTTTATAATTGAAATTTTTAAAAATTGTATATATAGATGTTGATGGTGTAATATCAATTTCTCTTTTTCTCTTATCCATGTTTTCCTTTTTTATTATTTTGACTGTTATTACTTACATATTTATATTGTATCTTCTTTTTGAAATTTATATTATTAAGCTCCTTGAAATTGTATATTTTTATAGAAGTTTTATGATTTATATTTATGACATTTATTAGATAATATTTATTTTTTTTCAGTTCTTTAAAATTCCATTCATCATTTGAAATAACAAAATTTTCTTCTTTCTTTTCAGTACCTTTTACCTCTAGAAAAATCTTGCTATTGATTTTAAAATCATAAGGAAGAAACGATTCTTCAAACTCATTATTCCAAATAACATTTTCAATTTTTTGTCTTAATTTATGTTCTATTTTTTTTAATTCACTTTCTAATAAATTTCTCTTGAGAATTTCATTTACATATTTTTCAGCTTTATATCCTATATTTTTGTTTGATATATTTGTAGTTCTTTTGTCATTTTTCTTTTTATAATTACTTTTAATCTCAAATGGATTATTAGGAATAATTATTTTTTTTGCCTTATAATCATCGATTTCTTTTTTGATTTTGCTTCTTTGATACTTATCCAATGTTTCAAATAATTCAGGTTTCTGCAATAAATTTTTTATATTATTTGAAATCAAATAATTTTTTGTTTTTATATTTAAGGAATACTTCAAGCATGCATAAATATCTGAAAAATCCACTCAAATTGATCTATTTTTTATTGAATAATCTCAAATAAATTTACTTTTATCAAATAGTAAAACATAACAACATTTGTTACCTGAATAGTAATATAAAATAGGAATAAAAATTGAACTACTTGGGGCAGAATTGGTTTTAGAAATTATTACTCTTTTTCTATCATTATCCAAACTCCCTGAATCAATTAAATTTTCATAAAAGATATTATATTTTATGTCATTTATATAAAAAGAAGTTAAAGAATTACTTATTGAAATTTTTTCAATTTCATTTTCTTGTAGGGAAAATAAATTCAAATTTTTAATTCTTTTACATTCTTCACCTAGTGACATAAAAGTTAACTTATCATTGAATATATTTATGTATTTATTACTCATTTATTGCCTCCAAAAAAGGACTAAGATATGATTTGATTACATAAGTAGTAACACAAACATTAACAGCATTACCAAATTGTTTATATGCTTGATGTTCATTATTGTGTATTATATGTTTGGAAGGAAAATTTTGTAATTTTCTTGCTTCATTAGGAGTTATATATCTCCATTCATTTTTGAAAACTAAAGGTAATTGAACTGAAGCAACAAGTGTAGGAAATAAGTCATTGTTTTTAAAACGAAGTCCAGATTGTCTTATTTGCAAATAGCATTTCTTGAAAGATAATTTACCTGCTTGCCACTCTAATTTTCTGTTTTTTTTATTCTTTCATTTTTTTGGCTGATATTTGTCATTTCATTCATCAATAAATTTCTTATTTTTTTTATAAAATTGTTTCATTTTATCAACATAATTTTTATATCAATTAAATTTTTTATATTTCTCCTTATCAACCTTTTTGAATAGCATTTCATCAAGATAAATAATCGGTATTGATATATTCATTTTTTGAAAATGACTAACAAATTCTTCTCAAGCTATTAGTGCATCATTTAATTCCTTATCTATTTTTTTTGTTTGTGGTTTTTTATCAAACTTAAATTTCTCGGGTTGATTTTTCTTCAAAAATTCTCTAAAACTTATAGTTGGTATTATTTTTTCTATTGGAGTGTTCCGATAATGTTCATTATTAAACCTATTCGATTTAATAATAAATATTTTTTAATTAATTTCATAATTTTCATAATTGTGATCTTTAATTTTAACTAACTATAAAATTTGCTTTTTGTCATTTTTCATAGTTTTCAATTGAACCATGTTTTTTGATGTTTAATCTGTCTTCAATAATTGTTGGACCATATGATAAACCAACAAATAATAAAAGAGCAACAACTAACATGATACGTGAAACCATTAAATCTGTATATGAAGCAATAGATTCAAAACCAAGAGTATTTTCTTCACTACTTACAAAATTATTTCATTGATCAATTAAATCTTTATTTACTTGTGGCATTAACATTAAATCAATAATAGGTTGTAATATCAATACACCTAATGATAGTGTAATCATTAATATTGATACATATGCCATTGGAACAAAGTATTTTTTCTGATCTGTTTGAACTCTTTGAGTTTTTCTATTTTTTAAACACCCAGCAATTGAAGCTGTAATAAATCCAAATGTAAATGCAGCTGTTCATGTTCCCATTAAGTCAGCAAAAGAATATAGTTTTCCCATTCCTGCACCGTAGTAGTCTCCATATCCTTGATCATCAATATATGCAACAGCACCAATAATTGTAAACACAATAACAACTGGTAATGTAATAGCAACTGAATATCAAATACCTACCATTGGTTTATTTTCATTTAATTTGTCTTTATATTTAATTGAAAATGGTAATTCACCTTCTTTAATTAAATCTTCTGTAAAACGAGGAGCTCACATAGCAAAACCATTAATGATTCCAATAACTCCAATAGCAACCATAATGTTGATAATACCAGCAATAATTCTACCAGCATCACCTCAAGCAGTATTCATATTATTACCTAATGTACTTAATGTTCCACCTGAAATTGACATTGAAATTGCAATAATCAAATAAATAACTGTATTAGCTAATAAACCAAATAATAAAGCCATTGGTGTTTTTTTAGGTTCTTTCATATCTGATTGAATACCAGCAGCTACATAGAATCCATCATAAGCAAAGAAGATGGCTGATATAGCCATAAACATTCCTAATCCTGGAGCAAATTTAATAAAACTTGCACCACCTGCAATAGTATTTCCAGGAAGTGCATAATCAGGTTTTACAGTTTCAGCATTAACTGCTCCACCATAACCTTGACCACAAATTATAAACCCTATAACAGCAACCATTGCTAAAGGTATAAATTTAATATAAGTAATAATTTTGTTATGAATATTTCCTGCTTTTGAAGAAATACCTGAAACAAAAATAAAGTATGCAGACATTGCCAATGAAATAATTGTTCAAATTACTCAATCAGCAGATGTTCCAAATGAAGGATCTTTTTGTGATAATAATCCAATACCATCCTGTAATGACATAATAACATACAGAGGCATAAAGAAATATGTTAATGGTAAATAAATGTAAAACATGAAATTTCTACATGCTTTAAAAGTAGTTCTACCATTAAAAACTTTAGCTCAACCAATCATTGAAAGGTTATCATTTCTAGCTGAAGAAACTTCTACTAACGCTAAAGCCATAGCTACTACAGAAATAGCAGCAATAATTCAACAGAAGATAGCTAAAACTAAAGAACTTTGTGAGTTACTTAAAACAGCACCAGATTTGAAAAATATTCCAGCACCAATTGAAGAACCCATAACAATTAGAATTGCAGAAAAGAAAGAAATTTTTTTCTGTGAACTAGCTGTTGCCAAACTTTGTTCTTGGTTTTTTTCTTTTTTAGCCATAACTTGTCTCCTTTCTTAATTTTAATTTACTAATATTATTTATTTTTGAATTTAAATTTATTTTTTATTAATTATTAGGAAAAACTAATAATTAATAAAACTAGGCAAATGATAAAAATTCACTTGCCTAGTATTTAATATTTATAATTTTGAAACAATTTTTGTTCCGATTTTACCTTCAATTGCAGCTTCAACATCTTTTAGATCAGCAATAATAGCACTTCTATTGCTTCCTGAACTTACAAATGAAATTGCAGCTTGAACTTTAGGAAGCATTGAACCTGGTGCAAATTGTTCTTCTTTGATGTATTTTTCTAATTCTGCAATATCTGTTGTAATTAAACCTTTTTGATCTGGTTTACCTCAATTTACATAAACATGATCAACAGCAGTTAGAACAATAAAAATATCAGCTTCAACTAATGATGCAATTTTTGCCAAAGCAAAATCTTTATCAATAACTCCATCAACACCTTGATATTCTCCATTTTTTTCGATAGTAGGAATTCCTCCTCCACCTCCAACAATTACAACAGCACCATTTTTAACATTTTGCTTAATTGAATTAATACCAATAAAATCAATTGGTTTAGGAGATGGAACAACTTTTCTATATCCTCTACCTGAATCTTCAACTATTGTTGAATTAGGATTATTTAATTCAGCTTCTTGTTTAGAAGCATAAAATGGACCTACAGGCTTAGTCGGATTTTTAAATGCTGGATCATTTGCATCAACTATTGTTTGAGTTAAAAAATAAAGAGCATCTTTTTTAATTCCTTCTTTTTTTAATTCATTAGAAATAGCAGTAAGCATATGATATCCAATATATCCTTGCGACATACCACCTGCTTCAGCAAATGGAACTAATGGTGTTTTAACATTAGTTTTTTTTGCATCAGCAAAAGCATTAAATATCATTCCAACTTGTGGACCATTACCATGGCCAATAATAACTTCATGTCCCAATTTAATTAATGAAGCTATTTTTTTAGCTGGTAATTTAACAAGTTCTTTTTGTTCTTCAGGTGAATCACCTAAAGCATTACCACCTAAAGCAATAACAATTCTTGACATATATTTCCTTAAACTTTAAAATTCTTTAGTTAATTATTTTAATAATTCTTGAATAATTGCAGCAATTGATGTTCAACGATTTCCTGCTTCAACAAATGATCAATTTCTATCTGAACTAAATACTTCATCAGTTACTTCAATAGCACCATTTTTAACAATTGGATATTGTTTTCCATATAATTTAGCTACTTTTGATCCATATTCTGTATTCATGTCATGGAAAGCTGGTAAACAATGCATGAATATTGCATTTTTTGATGCATGTTTAAACATTTCTTTATCTACTTGGAAATTTTGCATTTCTTTTAGACGTTTTCCTCATAAATCAAATGATTCACCTAATGATACTCAAACGTCTGTAGCAATAACATCAGCATCTTTAGAAGCAGTTTTTTTGTCTTCTGTAAATGTTAATGAACCACCATTTTGTTTAAATAAGTTTTGACAGAATTTAACAATATCCTTATTACATTCTTTTTCATATGATTTAGGACCAAACATAACTATATCCATACCTGCAAAAGCAGCTGCATACATTCATGATGCACCCATGTTGTTTTTGTAATCCCCACAAAATACAACTTTTAAAGGTTTAATTTCACCTTTAACAATTTTTTTAAATCCACCAAATGCTTCTTTAATTGTTTGTAAATCAGCAATTGTTTGTGTTGGATGTTCTTGATCACATAATCCATTGATTAAAGGAATACCTGAATTTTTTGCATAATCTTGGATTTTGTCATGACCAAATGTTCTAAATAAACAAATATCATACATTTCTGTAAATACTTTTGCTGTATCTGCTACAGATTCTTTTGTTCCCATATTTGATCCTGAAGGACCATTGTAGAAATATTGCATTCCTAAATAGTGAGCAGCTCTAAAAGTAGCATTAGCTGTTCTTGTAGAATTTTTTTCAAAAATACCTACAATTGTTTTTCCTTTACATGTGTCTAATTTAACACCATTTCTATCTAATTCTTTAATTTTGATTGATTGATCAACTAAATACATAATTTCTTCTGTTGAAAAATTCATTAAACTATCAAAATGACGTGGGTTTTTTAAATTTCAAGCCATTATAAACTTCCTTTTTTGTCTTAATTTTTATTTTGTAATTTTGTAATGTTTATAACTTTAACAAGTTATTTAATTTAATAATTTTATTTATTGATTATTTTTAGTCTTAAAAATTTATTTAATTTTGATATCTTCTCTCAATAAAGGCATAGACATACATCTTGAAGAACCCATACCTAGAGATAATTGGTTACCATTAAATGAAAGAACCTTAATCCCCGCTTTTTTTAGAGCTTCTTCAGTTTTTCTGTTTCTATCATATCCGACAACTACACCTGGAGAAATAACTAAATAATTTGTTCCATCGAAATGTGTTTCAATATCAATATCCATTTGATTTGCATCTTTTCCACCGATTGGAATCATTCTAACTTTTCTACCAACAATTTTTTCTAAAACTGTTTCTAGTTTTGCTGTTGATAATTTTGGTGATTTTGGTGTAATAGGTTCTGTTAAATCAATTTCTCAAACTTTTAAAGCTGATTTAATATTACCTGAATATAAGAATAAATCTTTATCTAACATTGTTAATCATGTATCTAAATGCATTAAGTTTCCCATTGGCGGAACATTTATGGCAACAATTTTTTTGAATTCACATTCTTTATTCTTTTTAATGTTTGATGCAATTCTTAAAATTGCTTCCATATTTGTTCTTTCAGAAACTCCAATTGCTAGTGTATCTGATGTATAAACAAAAACATCTCCACCCTCAATTGTTTCTTTTCCATCTCTTTTTGAGATATATTGAGGAGTATCTTTGTACTCAGGATGTTTACTAAATATTCACTGAGCAAATATTGTCTCTCTCTTTCTAGTTGGGTATTTCATATTATGTAATGTAATACCATTACCAACAGAAGCAAACGGATCTCTTGTAAAGTATAAATTTGGCATTGGATCCACAGCTAAATCAATAACCATTTCATTTTTTTTGTCTTTATTTAAAACAATTGATTTTTCCCCCACTTCTGACATTAATACTCCTGCCATTAGTTTATCAACCATTTTTCTTGTAGGTTTTAGTGATTTAACATATTCAAAAACTTTTTTTGGCAATGTTTTTTTAATTTTTAAAGCGTCTGCTCCAGGTTTTTTACCTCAAGAAGCTTCTTTTATTCATTGATTTAAAAATTGTTCTTTTTCAGATTGAGACAAACTATCATACATTTCAGACACTAAATCCGCTAATTCAACAACTTCAACTCCATTATCTCTTAATATTTTTGTAAAAGAGTCATGTTCTTGCTGAGCTTGTTCAACTTCAATAATTGCTGACATTAGTAATTCATCAATTCTTTTTGGAGTAACATACCTTAATTCATCTCCAGGTCTATGAACAAGAACTTTTTTAAGTTTACCAATTTCACTGTAAACATTAATAGCACTTTTTGATTTCATAAAATGTTCTTTATAATCCTTACATTTTCTTATTTTGTTGATAGCATGAAATTAATTACCTTTATTTACTTTTTAAGACACATAATTACATGCTATTTTTACTTATCACAATAATAAAACTATCTTTAACTAAAACAAAATGTAACTTTATCCAATATAAAATAAGTATTCATAAATTGTTTTTGGAAAAAATAGTGTTTAGATTCATTCATTTATTTTTTTGAAAACCAAAATCCTCTAAACATAAAAATTGTATTACTTTTTTCAAAAATTTTTAATATTAACATAATTTTAAGTTACTATGACAAATAATAAAATTAACAATTTTAAATAATTTTAATTGTAATTTAATAGTCTATTATTTTTATAATATTTGCGACCTTCTTTAGCTATTTCAATGTCATTATTTTTTACTGCATCACATGTAAAACCTATGTTTATTTTTAATATATAATCTCCAACACCATAAGCATATACAGGTGCTTTTTCTTTTTCAAAGAAAGTTATTTTTTCAGGACTAAAACCAGAAGAAACAATTATTTTTACATGAGATCCATCATTTCTATCTAGTGCCTCTCTTAATTTTTTAATTTGTGTAGGATTTACTCCTTTGTATTGTTCTCTATTTAAATCATTATCGAACATATGATCAATCATATTTTTAGATGTATCAACTCTAACTCCTCATAATTTGTGCTTAAAGACTTTTAAAACAGCTAATGAGTCTTTAATAACATCATTTGAAAAATCAACTAATGCAATCATTTCTTTTTCATTTGGAAAAGTTTCATTATATGCTTGCATAGTTTTAACTATATCTCCATTAAAATGTTGAATTAAAGCATGTGGTATTGAACCAAAAATAACTTTTTCATTTCCTCTAGAACCAGCTAATGTTGAATGACCTACTAGTCCTCCAATCTCAACAGCATGCCCATCTATTTCTTGATTAATATAATGATCTCCTCGATCTCCCATATATATTACTTCTTTACCATTTGCTGCTTGCTTACATTCATATGCATTTGTAGCTATTGAAGTAGAACGAGCTAATATACCATCTATTATTCCTTCAAAAATACCAAATTCACGATAATGCCCTTCTAACTCTAAAACAGGCTCTAATGATTTTATATGAGATCCTTCTGGTAAATACTTAATTTTATACTTGGATGTATCTGTATTTTCTTCAAGAAATTTTAAAACTTCATCAATACCTGCTAATACCGCATTTTCCTTTCTTTGGAAAAATTGCATAGTAACTTTTGAATTAGGATGATATTTTTTAATAATCTCATTTGCTATAAAAAAATAATTAGCAGCATATTTTCTATTTTTTGATTTTTCTATTTTACTCATTTAATTTCCTCTTTTTCTAAATAAAAAGGGTTCAGGTTTTTTAATTAGTTCAAAACTAGTTATTTTTATCCTGCTTTCTTTTGTTCTTTTTGAAAGGTAATTTTCATAATATTTTTGTCCTTCTAATAAAACAAATGTAAAAATTCCTAAAGTTATCCCTGAAAGATAAATTGTTCAATGAGCATAATCGTTTTGAGAAGTATTTCCACTTAATGATTTTATTATTTGATTAAATTCATTTTCATTTATGTTAACAAGGTTTGTATTTATGTCTTTTAGTTTCAATTCAGGTCTTTCTGCAGCAATAGAAGTTATATTAGGAATTGTAACCATAATTGCAATTAAAGCAAAAGAGATTAATGATGTTATATAAACTCATTTACATTCACTTCATTTTTGTTTTCAAACTGGAACTGTAGAAGCCATAACAATTGACTTTAGTACTCCACCGATTGAAAGAGTTAAAAATGTTGCAATTATTCCATAATAAAACCTCAAATATGGAGCATTTAAACTAATTGCTATTTGAGCACCAACAACAAAAGCAATAACTGTCAATACTCCATGAATTAATCCTGCTGTTATAGTTTGTCAAATTAATCCTCTAGCAAATATTGATTCATATTTAGAAATTGGTCTTCTATTCATTAAATTTGTTGTTGTTAATTGAGCACCTAAAGCTACACCAGGAAATGTTTCAATAACCATATGATGAACTAATATTAATATTGTTGTTATTGTTGTTGAAAATTTAACTTTCTCATTTATTTGACTAGCAAGGTTTTGAGCACTTTCAAAAGATATTCCTTCATAAGCATTCATTATTTGAGAAGCATTTATCTTACCTCAATTTCCATATTCAAAGACAAAATAAAACATTAACATACCAATAATAATTGCAAAAATACCAGTTATATTTGAAGACAGTAAAAATTTTGTTATTCTTCTTATATTTTCATATATATTTCTACCTAATTTAACAGCTTCAACTATAGTTGAAAAATTATCATCCATTAAAATCATATCTGCTGCTTGTTTGGAAACATCAGTACCTGTAATTCCCATTGCACAACCTATATCTGCTGCTTTCAAAGCAGGAGCATCATTAACTCCATCACCTGTCATTGCAACAACTTGATCTTTTGATTGTCATGCTTGAACAATTCTTATTTTATTTTCGGGACTTACTCTAGCAAAAACTGAGTATTTTTCAATATTTTTAAAGAACTCTTCATTAGACATTTTATCAAGCTCACTACCTGTAATAGCTAATTGTTTTGTTTCATCTTGAATAATTCCTAAATCCTTAGCAATAGCTTTTGCTGTATTTAAATGATCTCCAGTTATCATAACTGGTTTTATTCCAGCTGAAATACACTCTTTGATTGACAATTTAACTTCTTCTCTAGGCGGATCAATCATACCTATTAATCCTAAAAAATCAAGATCAAATTCATAATCAGAAGGTAATAATTCTTCAGGTAAATCATTTTTAATTTCTTTTTGTGCAACAGCTAATACCCTAATAGCTTTATCAGATCATTTATTATTCATTTTCATTGCTGTGTGTGTATCAATATTTTTGCATTTTGAAAATACAACATCTGGAGCTCCTTTGACAATAAGCATCTTTTTACCATCAATAACATTAATTGTTGACATTAATTTACGATCTGAATCAAAAGGAATATCAGCTATTCTCTTATTTTTATTTTTTAAGTCTAAAATAGAAATTTTATTAGCAAAAACTAAATCTAAAATAGCTACTTCTGTTGGATCTCCAATTGAAACTTTTCTTTCATTAACATTATCATTTTCATCTATTACTGCATCAGTACATAAAGCTGCTTTAATTAACATCTCTTTTTTATTATTCTCAAACTGAGATGAATCAATTGATTCATTAGAACTATTAGGAGTTCAAGCATTTACAATTGTCATTTTATTCATAGTTAATGTTCCTGTTTTATCAGAGCAAATAACAGATGTTGAACCTAAAGTTTCTACAGATGGTAATTTTTTAATTAAAGCACGATTTTTAGTCATCTTTTTAACTCCAACTGAAAGAGCAATAGTTACAATTGCAGCAAGACCTTCTGGTAAAGCAATTGCTGCTAATGAAATTGTTAATAATAATGATCTTTGAATTGCCTGAACTGTATCAGGAGAATAAATTACATTTTCAATTATTAATAGTGTAAATATGAAAGTTATGATAGTTAAAACAATACCAAATAGACCTAATTTTTTACCCAAATTTTGCAATTTTATTTGTAAAGGAGAAAGCAATTGCTCACTATTTTCTAGTAAATCTGCAATTTTACCTATTTCTGTATCATTTCCTATTCTACATACAATTGCATAACCTTTACCATTTAATACATTTGTTCCTGAAAAAATCCTATTTTTTTGATCACCTAAAGGAGAATTTTTTTCAGAAATGAAATTTGAATCTTTTAAAACTGATTCGGATTCTCCTGTAAGAATAGACTCAGATATTTTTAAATGAGAATCATCAAACAAAATAGCATCAGCACTTACTGTATCTCCTGCTTCAACAATTAATATATCACCAATTACAATCTCTGATGAAGGGATTTGTTTAATTTTTCCCTCTCGCAATACTTTTGATGTGGGTGAAGACATTTTTTCAAGTTCATCTATTGCATTAGAACTTCGTCTCTCTTGAATTGTTCCAAATAAAGCATTAATTATATCAATTGATAAAAGAATAGCAGCTTCTACATAAGCTAAAATGTATGTATTTGTTTGTTCAATATTTTCATAAATTGCAAGACCTAATCCTATTATTCCTGTTACAAATAACAACAAAGACATCATTTCACAAAAAATTGCTTTTATAAATGAAACAAAAAATGATTGTTTTTTTGATCTTATTAGTATATTTTGACCAAATTTTTCTCTTCTAACTAATACTTCTTGCTCTGAAAGACCAGTTTCTTTATTAGTGTTTAAGTAGGACTGAAACTCTTCTTCAGACATTTGTTGATTGTTTTTTTTCATATGAGTACCAAATTTCATGCTAAATTATATAAATTTTAATAATTATATAATAATTATAAATTATAAAAAATAAATTACCAAAACTATCATAAAAAACATTCAAAGTCTTAATACTAATTGATAAATAGAAAAATAAATATTGTTTTTATTTATTTATTGATGTTTTATTTCCATATGTTTGAATATAATTTAAATATAAAGGACTATTACTTTTGTTTA
>CAYURK010000004.1:0-23513 GCA_964447225.1 uncultured Metamycoplasma sp. | reverse complement strand
CATGAACTATTATGTCTTCAGGTTTAATTAGATGAGAAAAATTTTTTTTATATTCTTCAATTTTGAAGTTTGAAGGATCAACTCTCTTTGTGCTCTGAGGTGGACCTAAATAAATCATCATGGCATTAGCACCATTACTAACACTTTCATTAACACTATCAATAAGATAATTAGGAGCTTTAAATGAAATGTGAGAACCTATTTTTAATTTAATATCCTTTGATAAAATCATCTTGAATATATTTTATTACTTTTACATCAACAAATTGTTCTTTAATAATTTTTCCCAATGCATCAACAAATACATCTTCTGTTTTATGAGGAATAATGACAAATTTTACTCCCATTGAATTTAAAACTTGTTGTTCATTTCATTTTAAATCAGAAGTAACCAATAAGTCAATATTTTCTTTTTTATTAATTTTCATAAAATCATATATATTTCCAGCTCCTGGACAAATATAAATGTTTTTAATTTTTAAATTTTTGTTGTGAACATTAGATAATACTGTATTAATTTTAAAAATATTTTTAATTTGATTAACAAATTTTGAAAATGAATTATTAAAAGAATAAATGAATGCATATTTAAAATATTTGAATTTATTTTCATCATTATCTAACTTTTTACTAAATCAATATTTTGTTCCTTTTTTATCTTGGTCAAAATTTGTATGAATTGAAAAAACACTTATTTTGTTTTTCTTTAATTTATTAACTAATTGTTTTTTTGTCAAATCATACTTATATATTTCTTTTCATGAAGGAGCAAAACAAAAAGGATGAAAAGATATTATCATATCAACTTTATTTTTAATTGCTTCACTAATAGAAAAATCATTCACATCAAGAGATATTAAAATTTTATTTATTTCTTGATTTTTAATTTCAATAGAAAAACCTACAAAGTCTCATTTTTCAGCCTTTGAAATAGGATATTTTTTATTTAAATAGTTAATTATTTTTTCTTGTTTCATAATGTTTTACTTTCGATATCAGTAAATATGACTCATTTGAAATTTTGCAACAAATAAAAATATAAATGAGATTCCTGGTATTAATGATAATATTGCTCATATTAAAACTCATTTTCTTACTTCTTTTATTTTGCAAGTTAAAAGATTCACTAATAATCATATTGTTATTATAAAACTAATTAAAGCTAATATTGAAGAGATTGTTGTAAATATTCAAATAATTATTTTTTTATTTTCTAAAAAAAATGTATCTTTTACATATATTGAAATAACAATTAAAATTATTGAAATAATAAACATAGAAATGTTGATTATTAAAATATTACTTAGATTTAAAATTTTTTTATAAATTGAAGATAATATATTAATTTCAATCTGATTAAAAGAATTTTCTTTTAACTTTCTTATATATCTATTAATTCTCTTTTCTTTTAATTTATTTAGCATTTTTATATTTTACTTAAAACTAATTTCAATGCTTTTTACTTTATTCAAAAAATAAAATATTTTTATTAAGTATAATAGATAACTATGAGTAAAAACAGTAATATAGAAAATAAAAAAAATAATACAAAAGTGATCTTTGTTACAGGTGGAGTTATTTCAGGAATTGGAAAAGGAATTACTGCTGCATCAATTGGTAATATTTTAAAAGCTAGAGGATTTAAAATTTTTATGCAAAAACTAGATTGTTATTTAAATATTGATCCTGGAGTATTATCTCCATATGAACACGGAGAAGTATATGTAACAGCTGATGGTGGAGAAACTGATTTAGATCTTGGTCATTATGAAAGATTTATAGATGAAACATTATCTAAAGAATCAAATTATACAACTGGAAAAATTTATCAAATTATTTTTGATAATGAAAGAAAAGGTAAATATAATGGTAAAACAGTACAAATGATTCCTCATTTTATAAATGAAATAATTAATATTATTGATTCTACAATAAAAAAACAAAGACCTGATTTCCATATAGTTGAAATAGGTGGGACAGTTGGTGATATTGAGTCCAATCCATTTATAAAAGCAATAAGTGATTATTCATTTAAAAATTCTAAATCTACTTTTTTTGCTCATGTAACATATGTACCATGATTAAATACTTCAAGTGAATTTAAAACTAAACCTACTCAAAATTCTTTATCAACATTATCATCTAATGGAGTAAGACCAAATTTAATTTTTTTAAGATCTCAAAAATCAGTTAATGAATCTATTATTTCCAAAATAGCAAATAATGCTTATTTGGATAAAAAAAATGTTATTTCACTTCCTGATTTTAATTCTGTATATGAAATTCCTTTATATCTAGAATCTCAAAATGTATGTGAAAAAATACTAAATCATTTTGGAATTAAATCGAAAAAATCAAATCTTAGTGAATGAAAAAAATTTGTATCAAAAATTGAGCAACCAAATAAAAAAGAAATTAATATTGCAATGATAGGAAAATATACAGAATTAGAAGATGCTTATAAATCAATTAAAGAGGCACTTTTTATTAGTGGTATATATGAACAATGTAAAATTAATTTCAAGTGAATATCTTCTGAAGATATTGATGATAAAAATATTAATCTTAAATTTAAAAATATTGATGGTGTTGTTATTTTACCTGGATTTGGAAAACGTGGATTTGATGGAATGATTTCAACTGCTGATTACACAAGAAAAAATAATATCCCAACATTGGGAATATGTTTTGGTATGCAGGCAATGACAATAAATCAAGCAAGATTAAAAGGAATAAAAGATGCAACCTCAAGCGAAGTGAGTGACAAAGGCACATTTATTTTAGATATTTTGGAAGGAAAAGATAAAGAAAATATTGGTGGAACACTAAGACTTGGCAAAGATTCCATAATAATTAATGAAGGCACATTAGCTCATAAAATATACGGAACCAATAAAATTCAAGAAAGAAGCAGACACCGTTATGAAGTTAATCAAAAATATGTATCAAAACTTGAAGATAAAGAATTTATTTTTTCTGGATTTAATATTAAAAATAATAATAAATTAATTGAAATTTGTGAAATACCTAGTCATCCTTTTTATATTGGAGTACAATATCATCCTGAATTTACTGCAAGACCTTTAAATCCTTCTAAATTATTTAGTGCTTTTATTAAAAGTATTTCAAAAACAATTGAATAAGTTATTTTTTTTCATTCTTGTTTTTAAAAATTAAATTAATTGGTGTTCCCTCAAAATCAAAATTTTCTCTTAAGTTATTTTCAATATATCTTCTATAACTAAAATGTAAAGATTCTTTATCATTAACTGTAAGTAAAAAAGTTGGAATATTACCTTCAATTTGTTTAATATAAGTAATATTTAGTCTCTTTCCTTTAAATGAAGGTGCTGGTTGCATTTGTTGGGCTTCAAGTATAACTTCATTTAATAGAGAAGTTTTTATTTTTCTTTCAATATTATTTTTAACCTTAATAATTGTTTCCTTTAATTTATTAATTCTTGTTCCTTCCAAAACAGAAATAAAAATAATTGGAGATCAATCCATAAATTTAAATTCTTTTTTTATTTTTTTTGTATATTCATTTATTGTATTGGTGTTTTTATTGACTAAATCTCATTTATTAATAACTAATATTATTGGTTTTTTAAATTCCATTGCATATCCTGCAATTCTAGCATCAAAATGAGATAAATCTTTAGTTGCATCTATAATAAGCAATGTCAAATTAGATTCTTCAAGAGAATTAAAAGCTCTAACTAATGCATAATGATCAACTGACTCAACTAATTTAGATTTTCGATTAATTCCAGCAGTATCTATAATTTCAAATTCCTGGTCATTAATTTTAAATATTGCATTAACTGAATCTCTAGTTGTTCCTGGGATATTTGAAACAATTGATCTATTTTCATTGATAAGTTTATTTAGTAAAGATGATTTACCAGCATTTGGTTTTCCAATAATTGATAACTTAAAATTATTAGAAACATCATAATTATTTCAATCCAAATCGTCATAAATCATATCCATTAATTCACCTGTACCTTCTCCATGAAGTGCAGATATTGAAACCATTCTTTCAATACCAAGTGAATAAATTGAAGAATCAAATTGTTTATTGTTTTCAACTTTATTAATAGCCAATATTATGTTTTTATTTGCTTTTCTTAAAATATTAACTACTAGTAAATCTTCTTTAGTAATTTCTTGTAATCCATCAACAACAAAAACAATTAAATTTGCCTCATCAATAGCTATTTGAGCTTGAAATTTTATTTCATTTGTAAATTCCTTTTTTTCATCTGTAATACCACCTGTATCAATAATATTAAAAGTTTTATTTTTTCATGTTGCCTTTTGATATAAACGATCTCTTGTAACACCAGGAACATCATAAACTATTGATTGTCTCTTACCAATCATTCTATTAAATAAAGTTGATTTACCAACATTAGGTTTACCAACAAGAGCAACTAAATTTTTCATATTATTTTAACTATTATATAAGTAATTACTTCATTTTTTGATTTGCTAAATCAATAATTTTATCAATAACTTCATTAATGGTTAAATTTGATGTATCAATTTCAATAGCATCATTAACTTTTACAAGTGGTGTCACTTCTCTTTCACTATCTCTTTTATCTCTTTCAATAATATTTTTATAAACTTCTTTTTCATCAACTATCATGCCTTTTGACATAAACTGTTTAACTCTTCTCTGAACTCTAACTTCATTTGAAGCTGTTAAAAAAATTTTTAATTCAGCATCTTTTAAAACTACAGAACCAATATCTCTACCTTCCATTACAACACCTTTATTTTCTTTTGCTAATTGTTGTTGTTTTATTACACAAAAATTTCTTACACTTTTTAACTTAGCAATTTTAGAAGCAGATAATGAAATATCATCATTTCATAAAAATAAAGTTATGTCTTGATTATTAATTTTAATTTTTTCATTAGGTAACAATTCAATTTTAGTATTATTTAAAAATTCTATTATTTCTTTTTCATTTTCTAAATTTATTTTATTTTTCAAACATAAATATGCAATTGCACGATACATTAAACCTGTATTAATAAATACTAAGTTTAATTTTTTAGATATTATTTTAGCTATTGAACTTTTACCAACTCCTGATGGTCCATCAATTGCAATATTTATTTTTGACATAATCCTCAATTCTACATACTATTTTATAGTATTAAAAAATAATTGTCTTAAATAATATAAAAAACAAAAAATCACTTCAATTAACTTATTAAGTAATATTTCAAATAATTATTTTTCCTTACTTTCAACAATATTAATCTTGTTAATTTTTAAATCTATAGTTTCTTGATTTTCTTTGTTTTCTCATTCTTTTCTATCAATAAACTCGAGAAAATAATTATTAATTATTTCATCATATTTATGAGAATTAAAATCTTTATTTAGATTTTTCTTTGTTATCATGTTTTCATTTTCTTCAATATTTCTTAATATAGATTTTATATTTTTAATTTCATTTTTACTTTTATTATTTGAATGGTAATAACTCTTATTATTTATAACATAACCTGCTTTTTTATATGAATCAACAATATTAAAATTAATAGAATCAAATAGTTGTTTTAATTCATCATCAGAATTAACAATTGAAAAATGAATATTCTTATTTGAATCAATTTCTTCCCTATATTCTCTTCATTTATCAATTCTTGTTGTTTTACTCATTTTATTTATTTTCCCCAACTCTACTTAATCATGATTGATATTGATCATCTTTAATATCTTTTACCAATGCAGAAAGTTTCTCTCTTTCTTTTTTAGATAATTTAGGAATATAAATATTTACATGTAATTTTAAATCACCTGATCTTTTTGTACCTATCACTTTAAACCCTTTATTTTTAATAGTTAATACATCTCCAGTTTTAATATCACTTGCTAATGTAATTTTTTCAACACCATATGGAGTAGGAATTTTTATTAATGATTCATTAATTATGTCAATAAATGAGACAGGCAAATCAATATGTATATCATCATTTACTCTTGTATAGTATTTATGATTTTCCACAAAGACAACAATTATTAAATCTCCTGATGGACCACCATTTATTCCTGGAGCTCCAAAACCTTCTACAATAATCTCTCTTCCATTTTTAATCCCTGCTGGAATTGTAATTTTTGTTTTAACATTTTTAGTAACAAATCTTTGTCCTTTACATGTTTTACATTTATTTCTAATAATTTTTCCTAGGCCATTACATTTTCCACATGTAGATGTTGTACTCATGACTCCTAAAGGAGTTCTTCTTTGAATTTTTATTTGTCCTGAACCATTACATTCATCACAAGTAATAATGTCAGATTCAGACTCTGCTCCTGATCCTTTACATGAAGAACAAATCTCATTTTTGTTTAAATTTTCCTCAATGGTTTTACCTAAAACTGAATCAATAAAAGAAATTTTAATTCTTGATTCATAATTATTTCCTTTTCTAGGTCTATTATTAGTTCTACCATTTCTTGAGCCACCACCTGATCCAAAGAATGATCCAAAAATATCACCTAAATCTATATCACCAAAACCATTAAACCCACCAAAACCTTCAAAAGGACTTCCTGATCCACCAAAACCTGAAGCATGTTCCATTGCCTGATGCCCATATTGATCATACATTCGTCTTTTATTTCTATCAGATAAAACTTCATATGCTTCATTAACTTCTTTAAATTTAATTTCTGCATCAGGTGCTTTATTAACATCAGGATGATATTTTTTTGCTAATGATCGATAAGCTTTTTTTATTTCTTCATCTGAAGAAGTCTTAGATATTCCTAAAATTTCATAATAATCTCTTTTAGCCATATTCAGTTATTGTATCATATTTTTAGCACACTTAGTCATAGATTGATAAAATCTTTTTAGAAATTATTAAAAATTAGTTGATAATATTAAATGTGAATTAATTATGAACCTAGAAAAATTTATTGATAATGTTGATGACTTTCCGGAGAAAGGAATTAGTTTTAAGGACATTTCGCCATTATTAGCAAATGGTAAAGCTTTAAGTTATACTGTTAAAATGATGTCAAAATATGCAAAAGATGCAGATGTTATAGTTGGGCCTGATGCTAGAGGATTTCTTTTTGGTACACCTGTAGCTGCAAAATTAAAAAAACCATTTATTATGGTTAGAAAAGCAAAAAAATTACCTGGAGAAGTAATAAGAAAAGAATATAAGTATGAGTATTCAACAAATACATTAGAAATGCAAAAAAATAGAATTTTTCCTGGGCAAAAAGTTGTTGTTATTGATGATATCTTAGCAACAGGCGGAACTACTAAAGCTATTATTGATCTAATTGAATCACAAGGAGCTATTGTTCAAAGAGTTATTTTTCTACTTGAACTTACTAATTTAAAAGGATTAGATAAATATCATGGTATTGAAGTGATTTCACTAATCAAAATGTAATTTAATCTCAAGTTATATTTTTAAATTCAAGAATTTTTTTCCTTATGATTTTGAGAACTTTATCAACATTAGGTTCTTTATTTTTAAGAAATAAATTATTTGATCTTGCAAATTTAACTAATTCACTATATTTACCTTCTTCTGTGTCAAAATAATTAATATTTAATTCTTTAAATTTAGATTTATCTATTTCATATAATATGTCCAAAATTCTATAATAAAACTCTTTATCACTAATTACTTCTTCTTTTATCAAACCGGTAGCAACTAATTTTAAAGCTGAAATTTGATCATTAATTTTGGGCATTAGTATTCCTGGTGTATCTAATAATTGGATATCTCCTGCCGAAATTCATTGTAATGATTTTGTAGTGCCAGCAAAGTTAGCTACTTTGGTTTTTTTAGAATCTGATAATAAATTTATTAATGTTGATTTACCTACATTTGGCATACCAATTACAAAACATCTTAATCTTGGTTTTAACAAGCCTTTTTGTTTATCTTTTTGTCTTTTTGACTCTAACATTTTATTTAATGTTCTAAGTATTATCTGTTTTGAAATATTTTTTTTCAAATTAACAACTACACAACAATCATTTTCATTATTAAATTTTTCAATAATATTATTTAATTTTTTTACATTAGCATAATCACTTTTAGAAAATACAAAAAGTCTTGGCTTATTCGGTGATATAAAATCAAATTCTTCATTGTATGAACTTAAAGGAACACGTGAATCAATTAAAACAATAAAGCAGTCAACAATTGATTGTTTTTCTTTTATTTCTCTCAAGGCTTTAGCCATATGACCTGGAAATCAATTTATGTAATCTAACATATTAAAATTTTAATATAATAATGAAACATTAAATAATAAGGATAAAATGAATGATTTATTAACTAAAGCAAAAGGAATTAAAAAGAAAGGAATTATTGGACTAATTCTTTTCTTTACTTTAATAGGAGCAATTGTTACTTTTGTACTAGATATTATATGTGGGGTTCAAATTCTATCAACCGATTGAAAAAACAAAGAAGTTGAAAATAATAAAATGATATGAGGAATTTTTTGTTTTATTATTTTAGGACCAATTTCAGCTATTATTTTTGGGTCAATTGCTACACAAAAACTATCACAATTAGATAAAGAAGAATAAAAATAAACTTTTAAAATTTTTATTTAACTAGATAATATACTTTACATTATCTTTATATTATAATTTTAGTTATGGATATCGAAAATCTAAAAGGAAAGTTTTTAAATGTCCAAGCTTTTAAATATAATGGTGAACTGTATAGACAATGAAATGGAGTAAAAATTATTTCAAATAATTCAAACTTTGTCTCTTGTCTTTTGTATAAAACGAAAGTTGTTGAAAGAAATGGACAAAAATGAATAATAAAAGAACCAACATTGTGGTTTTTTTCAAAGAAAGATTTTTTTAATTTAACTGTTTTATGAAGAAAAACAGGTTTATATTATTACATAAATTTAGCAAGTCCATTTTTTATTGAAAAAGATACAATAAAATATATTGATTTTGATTTAGATATCAAAATATATCCTTCGAAGCCCTTTCAAATAGTTGATCAACTTGATTTTGCAAAAAATAAAGAAAAATGGTATGATGAAAAAACTATCAAAGTTATTTATGAAAACTTAGTTAACATTGCAAAAAAATATCAACGAAAAGATGATTTTTTTGATGAATATTATGTATATCAAACATTTGAAAATTTAATTAAGTTAAAAGAAATAGATGCAAAAAGTTTAGAAAATTAATAATGGTATCTTTTTATTAAAGATATATGGCGCGCTCGAGAGGAGTCGAACCCCTAACCTTTTGGGCCGTAACCAAACACTCTATCCAATTGAGCTACGAGCGCTTTTTGGAGGCACCAACCGGATTCGAACCGGTAATCAGGGTGTTGCAGACCCATGCCTTGGCCGTTTGGCTATGGTGCCATACTATAAATTATATTAATATTATGTAAATTAAATTCTATTTTTTATTAATCAATTCAATATCACCATCAAGCAATTTTGCTATTCCACCTCTTTTATAATTAGGACCTAAATGTGTTGCAATATTTAAAAGTTTTGTAGAACTATTTTTCATAGCTATAAGTGCGCCAACTATTCCTAAAGTAGTTGAATCATTTTCACTATCACCTATATGAATTGTTTTTTTAATATCTATATTTAGGATGTCAGCTATAAATTGTGCTGCCTTGCCTTTAGTAGCATCTGCATTAGTTATTTCAACAATTTTATCTCCACCTGATGTTTTAACACTTGTGTGATTAGTTAAATTTTGAATTTTTTCACAAATACGTCATGTTTTTTTATGTCTAAGCATTCCAGCAACAACAATCTTATTAATAAAATTATCTTGGTAGACAAATTTTTTTATTTTTTTTCACCGCTTTCTCCATAAAAATTTCAATGTTGATCATAATCAATGATTTGTATAAATTACAAATTCTGAATTAATTGTAAATCCTAGGTTTTCATCTTTTACAATCTCAATTACTTTTTCCACATCCTGTTTATCTATAACAATGTTCTTCAGAATTTTATTATTCCTATCAACTACAACTGCACCATTTTGACAAATTGCATAATCAATATCTAAATTTTTCATTATTTGTTTAACTTTCTTACTATAAGATCTTCCTGTTGAAATTACAACTTGTGTTGTTTTTTGTATTCTTTTAATAGCATTGAAATTTTTTTTACTAATTTTTTTATTTCACCTATCTAAAAGTGTTCCATCTAAATCAACAAAAACTAATTCTGTTTTATATTTCTTATCATCTATTTGAATAACTGATGTTATTAAAGCGTTTCTATTATTTGTTTTCATGAATCAAATGGTTTGTATCCTAACACAACTTTTTTAATTTCATTATTTTTAATTATAAATGAAGTTGGAGTTGCACTAACATCATATTTTGATGCTAAATCTTGATTTTCTAAAACATTAATTTTTGCAACAGAACAAATTTTATTGTCTATCAATTCATCCATGATAGGTTCCAACATTAAACATGGAGGACATGTTGGACTAGTAAACAAAACTATTAAATTATCTTTATTACTTTCTATTGTTTTTTTTAACTCATCTTCAGAATTAATTTCAAACATTTGAATACTCATATTATCCTTTCTAATAAGCTTTAGCAAATATTATAAAATTATTCGTTTTTCTCTTTGTAATTATACAAAAATCCTCTTTCAAATTAATTTTTAATTCAAGTGGAATACATCTTGCAGTAGCTTGTGTTTCCTCTTTAATTTTATTTTCCAATTCTGAAGACTCTTTTATCATAGGAACAATTACAAATTTTTGTTGTTTAATTAATTTTTTAAATTCTTCATATGAATTACAATAGACAGTATTATTTTCTATTCTTTTCTTAGATTGAATAAATAAATTGTTATGAATGTCTTTAAGAACTTCATCAACTTCTTTAGTGATACTAGAAATTTTTATATTTTTTTTAATCAATGTATCTCTTCTAACAATAACAATTTCATCTTTATCTAATTCTCTGGGACCTATTTCAATTCTCAAAGGAACTCCTTCAATTTCAGATTGAGCAACCTTAAAACCAAATGATTTATTAGATTTATCTACTCTAACCCTATATCCCTCACTGATAAGTATTTTTTCCAATTTTGTAGAAATTTTTGAAACTCTAATATCTTTATTTGAAAGAACTTCAATTAAATCTATTTGAATTGGTGCTATCTTAGGAGGAATGATTATTCCTCTATTATCACCATGACCCATTATAATAGCACCAATAGATCTTGTTGATAATCCTCATGATGTTTGATAAACATTTATCAATTTATTTTCTTTGTCTTTAAAAGAAACATCAAACATTTTAGAAAAATTTTGACCTAAATAATGACTTGTGGCTGATTGAAGAGATTTACCATCTTTCATCATTGCTTCAATAGTTCATGTAACATCTGCACCTGCAAATTTTTCACGTTCTGTTTTTTTACCTAAAATAACATCTAAAGCCAAAAAGTCTTTAAAAAAGTCTTTATAAATATTAATCATTTTTTTGCTAAATTCTTCAGCCTCTTTTTTGGTAGAATGAGAAGTATGTCCTTCTTGTCATAAAAATTCACTAGTACGTAAAAAAGGATTAGTAGTTTTTTCTCACCTAACAACATTAGCTCATTGATTATATAGTTTAGGTAGATCATTATAAGAATTTATTTCAGATTTGAATAATATAGAAAATAAAACTTCTGATGTAGGTCTTACATAAACATTTTCATTAAGTTTTTTATCTCCCACTTTAGTTATTGTAGCCAATTCAGGAGCAAAACCTTCAATGTGTTTTTTTTCTTTTGAAATGAGAGAATTTGGAATTAGTAATGGCAAATAAACATTTTGAACACCTAATTCTTTTATTATTCTATTAAAATTTGCTTGGATATTTTCTCAAATACCATATGAATTTGGTTTAAAAATAATTGTTCCTTTTAATGGACCATATTCAATCAAATTACCATTTGTAATAACATCTACATATCACTGAGCAAAATTTTCTTCTATAGGAGTAATCTTGTTTATTAATTTCATAATTAATAATATTTTACAAAATGTTAATAATGTTGTGATATTAATTAATTATTTTTAATTTTTAATATAATCAATTGTATAAATTTAGAGTGAGGTAATAATTTTTTATGGCTTTTAAAAGAAAAACTAAAAAACCTGATTTTTCAAAAACTGATTTTAAACCATTAAAAATTTCTAATATTAGTGATATTGATTTAGAAAATAAAAACATTATTGGATCTGATGAAACAGGAGTAGGTGATTATTTAACACCTCTTGTAGCTGCTGCAGTATATGTTGAAAAAGATAACATTGAGGAATTAAAAAAATTAGGAGTAAAAGACTCAAAATCATTAAGTGATAAGAAAATTCAAGAAATATTTCTTCAAATAAAAGATTTGATTAAATATCGTGTAAATCATTTAACACAAAAAGGATATAACAACCTAGCTAAATATATGAATGCTCATGAGTTAAAAATGTTTTTGCATTTAAAATGCATTACTACTTTAGAAAAATATGACAAAGTAAATGAAGATTTGATATTACTAGATGCTTTTGCTTCTATAGACAATATAACTAAATACTATGAAAACTTAATGAAATCAAAATTAAAAACAGATGAGATTAAAAAAGAAATAATTTTAGCTGAAAAAGCAGAATCAATTCATGTTGCAGTTGCTGCAGCATCAATTGTTGCTAGATATTATTTTTTAGAAATGATGAAAGAACAGGAAGAAACAATAGGAATGAAATTTCCTTTAGGAACAAATGAAGAAGTAGAAAAAACAGCAATTGAATTTTGTGAAAAATATGGAAGAAAAGCTTTATATGAAGTAGCTAAAATTTCATTTAAAACAACTGAAAAAGTTTATGCTGAATTAGATAAAAAAAATATTACTTAAATTAAAGAATTGGAAATGCTGGAATCATAACTGCAAAAGCTAAACCAAAAAAAACTAATGTTGACAAAGCATCAATAATTGTTGTTATCAAAGGACCAGACATAACTGCTGGATCTTTTTTTGATTTTAAAACTAAAACAAGAATAGCTGCACCTAAACACTTTGATAAAATAATAGAAATTAATAATGAAAGAGATGAAATTACAGAAATTATCAACAAAGGATTAGGTTCTTTAAATAACAATCCATCATATGCCATATAATAAATAACTAATCTAGCAAAATTTGCAATTGCAAGCAATAAACCAAGTATTAAACCAACTAGTGTTTCTTTGTTTATGATAGTAATCATCTTAACATTTTTTAGTTCACCTAAAGAGGCAGCACGTGTCAATGTAGAAGTTGTTTGAGAACCAGCATTACCACTTGTAGCAGAAGTAACAGGAACCAAAGCAATAATTATAGTTGATATAGCTGCACCAGGTATTAAATCATTAAATTTATTCTCAAAATTGGAACTCATTGTTTGAATAATTAATTGTGACAATGTTGAACCTATCATTAAAATTAGTAATCAAAAAATTCTTGATTTAACAATTTTCATTATAGAAGTTTTAATATATGAAAATGTTGATTGATTTTCATCAACAGAAATCCCTGCAGCTTTATAAATATCTTCACTAGCTTCACTCTGAATAATATCAATAACATCATTAGAGGTAAGCATCCCTATTAAGACATTATTATCATCAACAACAGGTATAGATGCAAAGTCATTTGAAGAAAAAATATTAGCTGCATCTGTTTTTGAATCTTTTGTTTTAACATAAACAACATTTGTTTGCATTCTTTCAGAAATTAAATTATTTGAAGGCGAAAAAACTAATTCTTCTAATGTAGTAACGCCTTGAAGTTTATTCTTACCATCAACTACATAATAAAATCTACTTATTTCTGATTCTTCTCTTTTTTGTTTTATTATTGATAGTGCTTCTTTATTAGTTAAATTAGTTTTTAAAGAAATAATGTCTACTGACATTACTGAACCAACCTCATCATCATTAAATTGTAAAATTTGATTAACTTTAGTTCTTGTTTCTTTATCAACAGTTAAGAGAATAGTTTTTGCCATATCAGGAGGTAAAGCTTCTAACAAGTCGGCAATTTCATCTGAATATAATTCATTAATAAATTCTGTAATTTCTTTTTTAGTTAAATTTTGAATAATTGATTTTTTTTGATCTTCATCAAGAAAAGAAAAAAGTTCTGAAGCTTTTTCAGTTTTTAAAAATCTAAAAAACAAAGAAACTTCTAATTCATTTAAATTATCAAGTTGTTTTGCTACTTCATCTAAAGAAGTTTGATCAACATAATTTCTTATTGAGTGTAAATCTTTTTCAACAATCATTTTTTTGATATCAAAATTTTTTTCAATATTCTCCATGTTGACACCTCTCATAAAAAATTATTCTTTTAAAAAGAATATCAATTTTTCTTGAAATTCATTTAATTTAATAGGAACTAATATAGAATCTTTTGTAATAGATACTCCACCAGTTTCTTCAGAAACAATAATTGTTGTAGCGTCTGAAACTTCAGAAATACCCAATCCTGCTCTATGTCTTGAACCATACTTGTTATCAATAGATTTTTTAGTTATTTTATAGTAAGTTGAAGCATACAAAATTCTTCCATTTCTTATAACTATAGCTCCATCATGTAATGGTGTATTTTTATTAAAAATAGTAATAATTAATGCAGCAGAAACATTTGCATCAATTTTTACACCATCTGTTCTTAATTCATCTAAATTGTCGTCATTTTCAATTGTAATTAATGCCCCAGTTTTTGTCTTTGATAAATATTCAACAGCCTCTCTCAACTGATTTAATAAACGAATTTTACTACTTACTGTGATTTCACCAATTTTACTTTTTTCTGACTTTGCTTTTTTGGATAAAAATTTAAAATAAGGAATGATTAAAACCATTAAGATAACACCAAGTAATGATAAACAAGATATCAAAACTGCATTTTCTCAAGTCATAAATTCTCTTTTCTTTTTATAATTAAATTAAATTACTTGCTGCCAATATTGCAATTACAACTATTGCAGACAATATAAGAGCAATTGCTACAATTGTTGCTCAATAAATAAATTTAATTTTTTTACTTTCTTTTCCATCTAACAATCCTTCAATCTCTGATGATGGAGTTAAAGCAGTATTATATTGTGTTAAATTTATATTGTTCTCATCAAAATCATTTGTATTAGTATCCACAAAAGATTCTTTATTATTTGGTAATTCTTCTATAGAAACATACTCTGTATTTTCAATATCATCAAAATCTTCGCTTTCATCTACAATAGAATCATTTGACGCTAATTCATATAATGATGTATTATGTTTTTCCACTGTATTATCAATTGAATTAATATCATCAATATAATTAATTTCTTCTGTTATAGCATAAGGATCTGCTTCTACTTCATCAAATGAATTTGATTTATCAACTCTTTCAATATCATTATCTTCAACATAAACAATTTCTGAAATTGGTTGTTTATAATTATTTGAATAATCTTCTTCTGAATCCTCAATAATTACATCATCACCTTCAGTTTCAGCTATAACTTTATTAATTTCATCAATATCAAAATCATCATTATCTTCTTCTAATTCTTCATCATCAGATAAATCAAATTCCATGAATTCATCTACATAATCATCTTTTTCATCTTCAACTACAATTTTTTGTTTTTTGTTTTCTGATATTCTAATATCTTTTAAATCAATACCTCTTCATACCATCTCAAAAAATGTATAAACTGTTCTAATCATTTGTTTTGATTTAACAGATTGAATCTTCATTTTTGCATATTTTTTTAATTGTCTAAAATATTGAATAGCCTCTGCTTGAGTATTGAATTTTCTATATTTTTTGTGTCCGTGTCCTATTACTATTCAAACTTTTTTTAGATACTTGTCTTTTGTTTTTGGATTAACAAATGAATACATTTTTCAAATACATGAATAAGACTCTAATTTTATTCTTTTAGGTAATTTAAAAACTTTGTTATTGATAACAATCTCTTTAGTTGATAAAATTGCTGCTCTTGATGTTGGTTTTTTTGATGACTTTTTAGTTGCTGTTGTTTTCACTATTGTCTTTTTTGAGCTTGTATTTCTAGTTGATTTAGAATTAGAAGAAATATTTTTTTTAGAACTTACTGTTTTTGAAGTTGCTTTCTTTTTATTAGTTGAAGTTTTTTTTGAAGTTGTTTTTTTAGATGTCGCCATATCTTTTCCTTAAATTTTTAATATCTATATAATAATTCAATAGTTATTTAATTATATAAAATTACAATAATAAAAGAGTAAAAAAAAATGGCGATCACGGGAGGATTCGAACCTCCGACCACATGCTTAGAAGGCACGTGCTCTGTCCCCTGAGCTACGCGACCATTTTCTTAAATTTATTATACTTTATTTTCAAGATTTTTGATTATTTTTTTAGCAATTGAACTAGAAACTACTTCACACAATTTGTCATAACTAGCATTATAAATATTTGAATAAGTACCAAAATAATCTATTAATTTTTTTTCAGTTTTAGGTCCAATTCCTTCAATAGATGTCAGAAATCCTTCTAATGAAGAATTAATTTTAACTTTTTGATGATATGATTTTGCAAACTTATCAACCTCTATTTGAATTTTGGATAAGTAATTAAATACTTTTTCATTATCAATTCTATGTTTATTATTATTTTCATCAATAATATAATTTGTCTGATGATTATTATTTTTTACTAAACCTAATATAGGAATATTCAATTCAAATTTTTTTAATACTTTTTTTGCTTCATTAATTTGTTGTTTACCTCCATCAACTATTAATAGATCGGGTTTTTCCTCATTATTACTAAAATATTTATCTAATCCCTTATTAATATACTCAACATCTGATTTCCTATTAATGTTTTTTTTAATTTGGTACTTTCGATAATTAGTATAATGTGGAACAAAATTTTTATAATAAATAATTACACTTACTATATCTTTGTTACTTTCATTAGAATTATCAATCATTAAAAAATCATTTATTTGTCTGTTTAAAATTTTGAATAAATAATTTTTAACTTTTTCTATTACATCAATTTTATTTTTGTATTCCAAAATTGTTTTATCTTTAATAATTTCAATATTTTTTAAAGCGTTATTAATAGCTTGTAAGTATTTTCCTTTCTTGGGATATAAAATATCACCATTAAAAATTAAATCATTTTTGTTGATTTCAAAATTGGTTACCAACAAATTAGAAAAATTTCTTAAATAATAAAAAGAATTTATAAATGAAGTAATTGTTTCATAAAAATTTATTTTAATTTCTAAAACAAAATCTTCTTGCATGAAAAAAGATCCATTTTTAAAATAATGAATTAACGCAATTAAATAATTATCAAATTGTTTGAAAACAATAATTTCAAAATTATTATTATTTTCAAATTTTATTGATTGATTTTCTTCTTTGATTGTTAGTGATTGCAATATATCTCTAAAATCTTTTGCAAGTTCATATTGCTCATTATTAGAAGCTTCTAACATTTGATTTTTTATTTTTTGAATAATTTCACTATTTGATGAAGATAAAATTTTTTTAGCATAATTAAATTTTTCTTTTCATAATTGATGATCAGATGATTTTATAGGCAAACCATTTAAATATAAACATTCTCTTATTAAAAAATTTTTAATTGTTTTATATCCAAAATTAGGTGGTAATGGACCATAATAAAATGAATTTGGTTTATTTCTATAAATAAAACTAGTTTTAATTTCTAATTTATTTGTTTTTAATTCAACTAAAATGTAAGGATATTTTTTATCATCTAATAGTAAAATGTTGTAATATGGTTTATATTTTTTAATTAATTCTTGTTCCAGAAGTAATGATTCTTTTTCATTAGAACATACAATAAATTCAATATTATTTGCTCTTTCTATTAAAATTGGTGTCTTGTAAGAATTCATTGATCCATTCATATATTGTTGAATTCTTTTTTTAAGATTTTTTGCTTTTCCAACATAAAGAACATCTTTGTCATTTTTAAAAATGTATACACCACATAAATTTGGTACTATTTTTATATCAATTAAATTATTTTTCACTTTTTAATTTTTCTATTTCCTTAATTATTTTTTCTTTTGGAACATATTCATACATTATATTTTTGATCACTTTATTTTTAATAAAAATATGAGTAGGAACCCTTTGAACTTTATAGATAGATTCTTTTCCAAATAAATTAGCTTCTTCTGCATCAACTTTTATAAATGAAACTTGTTCATCATTTATATAATTAGTTACAACTTCTTCAATAATAGGTAACATCATTTTGCAATCACCACATCATTCAGTTCCAAACCACAAATAAATAATATTAGAATTATTTTCTATAAATTTTTTTGCATCTTGTCATAATAGTTTTTGCATAATTAAATGTTACAACAATTAATTCTTATATTCAAATTAAAAATTAATTAGTTTCAGAATCAAAAATATCTAATTCAAACTTAAAAGTATCATCAGCAGAAATATTATTTTTTGATTCTAAATCTTCTAATTTAAATTCTTTTGTTTTATTTTTTTCAATATTTATTTGATTAGTTTTTAAATTAATAAAATCTGTTTGCTCTTTTTCAAAATCATGATCAATTGAATTATCGATTGGAAACATATTATCAGAGTTTTCAATGGATATTGTAGTAGTTTTAGCTTTTACATTAGAAACTAAATCATCATTTGGTTTATCTATTATTCCAAATGAGTCTTCAAAAGATAAGTCCATAATTTTAGTTTTATATTCCTCAAATTCTTGTTTGGATATCTTATCTTTTTTATTTGGGTCTCCAAATACTTTTACTCTAATTCTTTGTATTAAAGAACCATAAAAAATATAATAAAAAAAGTGGACTACAAAAACTAATCCAATTATTATTGAAATTACATAACCAGATCAAGAAACAATTAAAGACATAAATAATGCAGTAACCATTCCTGAATTCATAATACCTGGAAGTGCAGGATTAGAATTAGCAATTTGCCCACTATTATGTGTAAAATCATTTCATCAATCAACAAAAAAGTTTTTAAAAGCTGTTCCTCCTGGAAATACAGTTTTGTTATTTACAATTTGGATTATAGATTCAGTAATTAAAGCAATACCTAAAGCAAAAAATAAATATGGTAGTCATGAAAAATAGACCTTTTTGTTAAATTTAGAAGCTATATATTTTTCAATTAAAACATTAATTTGAAAAAGGTAACATAATCCCAAAACAATAAAACCTACATAAATAAAATATGAATAATATCCAAAAAGCATTCCAACAGTATATGAATTAATTGTTGAAAAACCTCTTACTTGAACAATGGAAACAATCATCAAAAATGAAAAAATAACAATTAATAAAATTCCTTGTAATTGCTTCGATTCAAAAATTTTATATTGTTTCTGATTTTTAAATGTTGACTTTAATTTATTTTTAAAAACAAACATCTTATCTTTTTTCTTCTTAAACATAAATATTTAAATTATAATTCTAAACAAAACTTTAATTTCTAAATTTTAGTTATAAAATTTATTTAATAAAATACATAAAGATTATATTTAAAGAAAGAGGAAAAGTGAAATTATTAGTAATCACAATTGAAAATTTTCAAGATATTGAAATGCACGGTTTTATTGGAACAATTAAAAGAAGTCAAAAAATTGAAAAAATTACTTATTGAAATCCTAATGATAAAAAAGAAGTTTGAGATGTAAACAAAATTGGATTCATTAAAACTGAATGTGGAAATATTAATGTTGATGAATATGATGCAATTTTTATACCAGGTGGTGCTGCATGTATAGCATTAAGAACTGATAAAAAAGCAATAGATTTAATAAAAGAATTTATAAATAAAGACAAATGAATATTTGCTATTTGTGATGGACCAAATGCTTTGTATGATAACAATATTTTTGTGGATAAAAAATATTCTTCATTTCCAATTGAAAATATAAAAAATTTTTCAGGTAAAAATAGAAATAAAGATTTTATAACTGTTGATGAAAAATATATAACAGGCAAATGTCCTTCATCAGCAATAGATTTAGGTTTAAAAGTTATTGAAGTCCTATATGGAAAAGATTTATCAAATAATATTTATAAAGGGTTATATGGAATAGAGAAATAAAAAAATGGGGTAGATAACGGGGATCGAACCCGCACATGTCGGAGCCACAACCCGATGCGTTAGCCATTTCGCCATATCTACCACATACAATGCTTATTATATATTAATATTTTGAAAAATACATTCAATTTAATCATTAGAAGTTTTTAAGACAGCCAGAAATGCTTCTTGTGGAACATCAACTTTGCCAAATGCTTTTGATCTTTTCTTTCCCTCTTTTTGTTTCTTTAAAAGCTTTTGTCTTCTAGTAACATCACCACCATATAATTTTGCTGTAACATCTTTTCTATAAGCTTTAATAGTTTCTCGAGCAATTATTTTAGAACCTATTGATGCTTGTACCGGAATCTCAAAATTTTGTCTTGGAATAACTTCTTTTAATTTTTTTGTTAATTCTCTTGATTTGTTATAAGCAAAATCTTTATGAACAATAAAACTAAAAGCATCAACTTTTTCACCATTTAATAAAATATCAACTTTTTCTAGATCACTTTCTCTTGAATTAATCATTTCATAATCAAAAGAAGCATAACCTTTTGAAATGGATTTTAATTTATCAAAAAAATCATAAATTATTTCAACAAGTGGTAATTCATAGACAATTTTTCTTCTAACATTATCAATGTATTCTAAGTCAATATAAATTCCTCTTTTATTTTGACATAATTCCATAACCTGACCAATGAATTCATTATGTACTAAAATTGTCGCTTTTATAAATGGTTCTTTTATATAATCAATATATGAACGATCTGGAAAATCAGAAGGATTTGCAATTTTCTCCATTGTTCCATTAGTTTTGTAAATTTCAAATTCAACACTAGGTGTTGTTGCTATTATAGAAATATTAAATTCTCTTTCTAATCTCTCTTTTAAAATTTCCATATGTAATAATCCTAGAAAACCAATTCTAAAACCAAAACCAAGTGCTTTAGAAGTTTCTGGTTCATAAGTAATTGATGAATCTGAAAGAGATATTTTTACCAAAGCATCTTTCATCTTGTCATATTCCATTGTGTCAACTGGATAGAAACCACAGAAAATTACTGGATTTAATTTTTTATATCCTGGTAAAGCTTTAGAAGTTGGATTAGATACAAGAGTAATAGTATCTCCTACAGATACATCTTTTGCATCTCTTATAGAAGCCGCCACTCAACCAACCTCTCCTGATACTAATTGCTCTTTTTTTTCTTCATGAGGTTTTTTAATACCTAATTCTGTAACATGAAATTTTTTACCTGAAAACATGAATTCAAATTCATCACCAATTTTAATTATTCCATTAAAAATTCTTATCAAAATAACTACTCCACGATATGGATCAAAATAAGAATCAAAAACTAGTGCTTTTAATGGTTTGTTATCATCACAATCTAATGGAGCAGGTATTTTATTAATAATTGCCTCAAATACTTTATCTATACCTATACCATTTTTAGCAGATATTAAAACTGCATCATCAGCAGGAATACCAATAATATTTTCAATTTCTTCTTTAACATGTTCTGGATCAGCTGATGGTAAATCAATTTTGTTAATAATTGGAATTATTTCTAAGTTATTATCAAGAGCCAAATAAACATTTGAAAGTGTTTGGGCTTCTATTCCTTGAGTAGCATCAACAAGTAATAATGCCCCTTCACATGCAGCTAATGATCTGGAAACTTCATACGTAAAGTCTACATGGCCTGGAGTATCAATTAAATGAAATAAGTAATCACCATATTTGATTTGAGCTGCATTAAGTTTAATTGTTATTCCTCTTTCTTTTTCTAAATCCATGGTATCTAAATGCTGAGAATTTAATTCTCTTGAAGATATAGTATTTGTAAATTCAAGCAAACGATCAGCTAAAGTACTTTTACCATGATCAATATGAGCTATAATAGCAAAGTTTCTTATCTTTGACTTATCCATTTTTATTATTATACTAATAATAAAAATATTTTGCATTTTCAACAAAGCAAAATATTAATTATATTTGTACATTTTATTTAATATTTTAAATAGTAAAAACTATTGTGTTAATCCAACAGCATCTTTTAAATTTTTTGCAGGTTTAAATTTAGGAACATTTTTACCTGGAATTCTAATTGTTTGACCTGTTAATGGATTTTTAGCTATTCTTTCTTTTTTATGTTTTTTAACAAAAGTTCCTAAACCAGGAATTGTTATCTCATGTCCAATTTGCATTTCTGAAATAATAATAGAAACCAAAGAGTTAACAGTTAAATTAACATCATTTTTTGGTAATTCAACAATATCAGCAATTTTTGAAATCAATTCTGATTTAGTCATTTTTTCTTTTTTTACTTTAGTAGCCATAATATATCTCTAAAACATCCTTTTTGTAGTTTTCATTTATTAATTTTATATACTAAAATTTTAACATAAAATGATATAATTTAAACTTAAGTTTTTTGTGTATTTTTATTTTTTGAATAATATATTTTTTATTTGTTATTACCTAATCAAATATTTAATAAGGAGAATATATTTTCACTAGTTATGAATATGAGTAATGAAACAATTTTTAATTTAAATAAAAACAAAGGAATGTTATTAGAAAAACTATTAAATAATTCAATAAATCATTATTTAAAAAATGAAATTGCTTTTTTTACTAAAGCTCATTTAAACATAAAATTTAAAAGTACTACTAATGATAGAAATGAAAAAACAATTAAATTAAATTCATCTTTCATACAATCAAAATCAACTGTAGATTACTATGGTGTTTATAAAGGACAATACATTACATTTGAAGCAAAATCTACTGATAATGATCGTTTCTTGTTTTCTAATATTAAATCTCATCAACATAAACATTTATTATTAATATCCAAATTAGGTGGAAAAGCATTTTACTTTATATTTTTCAAAAAATATTCAAGTTTGTTTATTGTAAATGTAAATGAGATTGATTATGAAAATAAAAAATCTTTAACTTATGAAGAAATCAAAAAAATTGGAAAAAATTTAGAAATTATTTTTCCTGGAATAATTGATTTTTTACCATTAATATAAATGTTATTATTATTGTGCTAAAATAATTTTATAGTTATGAGAAAACATAGCAAAAAACAAAAATTTATAATTTCAATGATTTCATTAGCTGCTCTTATAGGAATCTCTGCTATTACAACTGGTTTAATTATAGGATTGAATAATAGAGAAAAAACAATTGATAAAAATACTCCACCTGCAACAATAATTACAAGACCTAATAGTTTCTCTCCTTTCCCTTCATATAGTAGATTTAACAAAACAAATGCAACAATAATAAATAGAAATATAGATAGAAAAATTAATAATAATTTTTATTCAACTAGTTTAAT
>CAYURK010000003.1:0-28005 GCA_964447225.1 uncultured Metamycoplasma sp. | reverse complement strand
AAATTTTCAAAAAATTTTAATTTTAAATCACCAAAATTTATAATAGGTTCAACACTAGCTGTTTCTTCTTTATTTATACTAATAACAGGAATAGTTGTAGCAGCTAATCGAAATAAAAATTTAAATGTAAAACAAGAAACTATAATGATCAATAATTTAAATTCTAAAGATTTTAATTGGGATAATTTTGAAGCTCAACATAAAATTAATGAAATTAATAATTTATTTATTTACGAAAAATTGATTCATTTTTTTAGAGGAGATCATAAAATTAGTGATAAATCTCAAATTACTATTAAACAAAAAAATGTTTCAAATAATTCAATATCTTTTATTGTTTCATTATCAGCTGGCACTTGATATGACGCTGATGGTAAAATAGGAAGAACATATAAAGATTTTGAATTTGTTATTAATGGTTTTAAAACTTCTCAACAAAAAACAGAAACTATAGTAATTAATCCAATTAGTGTAGCTAGTTTAGGTTTAGGAGGTCTTGAGACAAATCAAGTCATCAATCAAATTAACAGCGATTTAATTTATAGTAAGATTAATTATTTTTTATCTGGTTCTTATGAGATAACAAGTTCAAATCAAATTTTAAATGTAATAGTTGAAATAGTTGGAAACGATATTAAACTTTCTTTTACATTACCAAGTAATACATGATATGATGCTAACAATAACCTGAGTCAAGCAAGCAAAGAATTTATCACGATTATTCATCCAATAGATGATGAAAATAAATTAAAGGAACACATTGAAACAAAATTAACTAGCAACCTATTAAAAATAAATATTGATAACTATAGAGAATATTTTGAAGGAGCAAACAACTTACCTAATAAAGAAAATACTGGTAGAATGTCATTAACAACTTTTAGTAAACTTGTAGAACTTTCAGAATCATCAATTGAATCTTTTACTTTAGAAAAATCAAATGAGCAAGAACAAGATAAAGGATTTTTGAGATTAAACTTTTCAATAAATTTAAATATCAATAATAAAAAATATAGTTTTAATATTAATGATATTTTAACTGGAATGTATGATCCTAATAGTAGTTATAATGAGAAGTTTTTTAATTGATTTAATAATTCAAAATGTGGGTGAATATATTCTAAAGTTGGTGATGATGATATTGGTGAAATACTTTATTTACCTAATAAATTAACGCTATTTAGTTTTTCATCTTTTGATGCTTTACCTTCTTGTATAAAAGAAGTTGATTTTAGGTATGCAAATAATTTTTTATTGGTTGATTTTTTAAGTAATAGATCAACTATTACAAAAATAAATTTTAGTTTTTTTGATAATGTTATTACTAACAGAATTATTGTATCTGGATCATTCAAAAATATGACTAATTTGGAATTTGTAGATTTTTCTAATTCTAAATTTGAAACTTTACCATCTGATTTGTTTTCTGGTGATGAAAAATTAAAAACTGCACTATTCACAGGATGTTCTGAATTAACTATAATTAGTACTGGTTCATTCAATAATTGTTCATCACTAAAAACGTTAGATTTTAGTGATTGTCCTATTACTAGAGTTGAAGAAAGAGTTTTTGATGGTTGTACAAATCTTGAGACAATTTATGTTAAAAAAGGAACTGAATATCCTTTTTTAGTATCAATTATTGGTAGTGGTTTAGTTGAGAAATGCAAAATAGTTGGTAAATAAATTTTCGTTTCCATTTCCAACTTTACTAGAATTTAGAACTATAGCAATTATTCATTATAGGTTTTTTAAATTGATACCAAGTATTTGAATCAATATTACAGAAGTGAAATCAGACTGTTAAAGTTATTGTTAAATCCAAATAATAAAATTAAGTTTTGTTTGAATTAAAAAATTTAAATGATAATACTTTCTAAAAAATATCAAAAGTTAATTATAATTAAGTAGCATTGGTCAATTGCTACTTTTAAGTAGAGGAAAGTCCGCGCTAGCACAAGCTGTGATGCTTGTAGTGTTCATGTTGGATCTAATAAATCCAAGCCTAGACGACTAGTGCCACAGAGACGAGCTGTTTTAAGTACAGGTGAAACGCGGTAAACTCCATGAGCTAGAAACCCAAATTTTGGTAGGGGAATCAATCAAAGGGAATTAGAACTAATGATTGAAGATTTAATAATCTAGATAAATAATTGACACTCAAAAAGAGTACAGAACGCGGCTTATAGATGCAAACACACTTTTGTGTGTTTTTTTAAAATTAATAAATTAAATTATGACACTTAATTTAAAAATTTTTACTAATTGAATTTCTAGTAATAATTAAATTAAATCTACATTCTTGACTAAATATTTTTTGAGATATCAAATACTCAATATTTGAATTAAATACTAATACTATTGTATTATCATTTATTTTTTTCAATGTGGGATTTAAATTATTTTTTTCAAATCCAAAAGAAATATTTTCAATTTGAAAAATTTCATTATCTGAATATTTAAAAATACCTGTATCACCATCTAAAACAGGATAAATTATTTCTTCAACATCACCTTGTAAAAATTCAATTCCATTATCTAATGATTCTTCAAATATAGAAAGAATATAGTTTTTTTTAATTCTTTCATTAGTTTCCGCTTTTTTATTATTTTCATAATCATTTACAAAAACAATGTTTCAATAATTACTTAAATAAGTTAATAATTTATCATTATTATTTATTAAATTTATCTCGCTTTGATTTGAATCTGCAAACATTAGCTCTATTTCATTTTTATATAAATTCTTAATAGTTTTGCTAATTGAAGATTCTTCATCATTTTTTATGACTATGCTATTAGTTTTATCTTTATGATTGTTTAAAAATAAATTAATATTTTTAAAATTATTTGATTGAAAAGTTCTTGAGATAGATAAATCATCTTCATTTTCATCATTTATTAAATTAATATTGAATATCAATTCATGATCATAGTCATTTGCTACTAGTGAGGAGGTATTTGATATATCTATTTTTGGATATATATTTACATTGTTAAAATATGTTTGTTTATATTTATCTATTACAAATTCAAAGTCGATAAAATCTAACAATCCTGTTCTATCAGCATCTAGATCAACACTTAATTTGAATAAAGCATTAAAATAAGAAGCATAGTAATCTTTAAATAATTGTTCTTTTAATACAAATTTACTAATCATAAAATGCATTAAATCTTTTAGAGAAGGAATTCTAACATTTATATTATTTTTTTGAATCAATTTATTTTGATTTGAAGATATTATTCATCCATCATTATCATAGTTATATTCTTTATATTGAGTTTCAAATGCAAAATTTAAACTTAAGTTATTATTTTTCAAATTTAAATTAATGTTTTTTAGTTTAAAATTTTCCTCCATTTGATCAATAGTTAAATTTTGAGAGTTAATAACAAAATTAATATTTATTATTTTTTTAATTACATTTGTATCTGTTGTTAAATCTAATGTATTTTTTTCAACTATTGGTTGTTTATAATCAAAATAATTTTCCAAGTTAACACTAAAATCATCTATTTCAAATATTAAATTTTCATTGTTACTATTAAATCCTTCTATTTCAATTAATTCATTATAATCTTTGTCATTATAATTTCCAACTAATAATAAATTTAATATGCCCTTATATTCACTAGATCCTTTAGTAATTTTTAATGATAATCCTTCAAACTTTTTATTAACATGAAGCTTTTGAGTTAAATATTCATTTGATAATGATGATAATTTTGTTAAATTATTTAAACCTATCGGTTTTATAATTTCTAAATATCTGCTAACTTTTAGAGTTCCTATATTTCCACCCTTTGAGTCAATAACAACACTATCATCAATAACATTATTATCACTATCATTATTATCATCAAGTTTATTATTAGAACATGATATACATGTAACACTAACTAGTGGTGCTGTTATTAAAGGGAATGATTTAATAATTTTGGAGATTTTCATAAAACTTACACTATATTTAATCATTATAAAACAAAATAAGTATTTTTATGAAAGTTTGTTTGCATTAAACTACAAAAAATAAAATATATTATTTTATACATTAAAGATTTACTTTTTTGTATAATTCTTAATTGTAATTACAGTTTTGAAGCATGAGGTTCTTGATACACGGAGAATAGTTGTCGTAGTGTATCATGCATTTATGTGGAGCTGGTTCAAAAAGAACAAAGGAGACAACTAAATAAATTTAAATATGGAAAAAGTAAATGTTAAATTATCTGCCTATGAATCACCGTTAGTTGATCAGGCAGCGATAAAAGTTATACAAGCAATCAAAGCAATTGGAACAGAATATAGTGGACCAGTGCCACTTCCAACTAAATATGAAGAATTTACAATTTTACGTTCAGTTCACATTAACAAAAAATCTCGTGAACAATTTGAAAGAAGAACACATAAAAGATTGATTGTTATAAAAAATGCAAGTAAAGAATTAATTGATAAGTTATCAAGAATCGAATTACCTGCTGGTGTAAATATAGAATTAGTCTTAAAAAAATAAAAATTTAAAAGTAGGTGAAAATTATGAAAGGAATCTTAGGTAAAAAAGTTGGAATGACTCAGATTTATTCTGATCATGGATATTCAATTCCAGTTACTATTATTCAAATCGAAAAAAATATAGTAACAAAAGTTCTAACAAAAGATAAAAATGGTTACAACGCTTTACAATTATCTACTTCAGATAAAAAAGAAAAACATACAACTAAAGCGATGATAAATCATTTTAAAAAAGCTAATACTAATCCTAAGCGCTTCGTCAAAGAAATACGTGATATGGAAGGTTATAACTTAGGTGATGAAGTTAAACCATCTATATTCAAATCAGGTGAATTAGTTGATGTAACAGGAATTTCAAAAGGAAAAGGGTTTGCTGGAACAATTAAAAGATGAAATCAACATATTGGTCCTAAATCTCATGGTGGAGGTGGAGGATCTCAACCAGTACGTCAAACAGGTTCATTAGGAGATATATCAGGTAACAAAGTCTTTAAAGGAATGACAATGCCAGGTCACATGGGTCATGTCCAAAGAACAGTTCAAAATCTAACTATTGTTGATGTGAATGAAAAAGAAGGATATATTTTAGTTAAAGGTTCAATACCAGGTCCAAATAAAGGATTTGTTATTATAAAACAAGGTATAAAACAACTACCAAATAATCCAGAAATTAAATTAGTAAACATTAGAGAAGAAATAGAAAAAAATGAATTGTTAGAAGAAAGTAAAAAAGTTGGCGCTGAAATTAATGCTGATATGTCAATAGAACAAATGAAAGAAGTTGTAGAACATGCTCAAGAGGTAAAAGAACAACAAGAGCAAGAATCACATAATAATGAAGAAAAGGAAGGAGATAAATAATGACTGAACAAGTTAAAAAAACTCCTGAATTAAAACCTTTAAGTAATTCTATTAAATTGCCAAAAGAAGTATTTGAAGCAAAAATTAATAATCAAGCAATGTTTGATACTATAATGATGGAACGTGCTTCAAGACGTCAAGGAACTCATGCAGTTAAATCGAGAGCTGAAGTTTCAGGAACAGGTAGAAAACCTTGAAAACAAAAAGGAACAGGTAGAGCAAGACAAGGTTCTTTAAGATCTCCTCAATTTGTAGGTGGAGGAAGAGCATTTGGACCTAGAACTGAAAGAGAATATAATTTTAAAGTAAACAAAAAGGTTAGAAAATTAGCTTTTTTCTCTGCTTTATCTTTATTAGCAAAAGAGGGTTCTGTCTTAGTAAATGATTCAATTAAATTAGATAAACCTAAAACTAAAGATCTTTTAAAACAAATTAAAGATCTTAACTTAGAAGGAAGAAAAAGAATTGTTATTGTTTCTTCTGATGAAAATGTTTATAAGTCAGCAAATAATATTCCGAATGTAGCAGCAGTAAAATTATCATCTTTAACTGTTGAATTATTGTTATGAACTGATGCTCTTATTTTAAAAAATGAAGATATTAAAAAATTGGAAGGGATGGTTAAATAATGAATATAACTCATATTATTAAATATCCTATTCTAACTGAAAAAACTTATCAGCAAATGCAAGAAAATATTTATACATTTGCTGTTGATAAAAAAGCAACTAAATTTGAAATTAAGAAAGCAGTTGAATTTATTTTTAAGGTTAAAGTGGAAAGTGTCAATACATTTAATGTTCCTAGAAAACCAAAAAGAGTTGGAAGATTTAATGGATTTGTTGCTGGATATAAAAAAGCAATTATAAAATTATCAGAAGGATCAATTCAAATACTTCCAGATGAAGGAATTGCTACTGATAAAGAATTAAAAGAAAATGATGATACTAAAATAAAAGCAAAAGTACAAGAAGTATCAGAAGCAGAAAAAAGAGCTTCAGAAAAAATTAAAAAAGCATCTGAAAAAGAAACACCAATAAAAGCTGAAATTGAAGAAAATGAAAAATAAGCTTAAAAGAAAACAAATAAATATTTTTAAGCAAAGGAGAAAAAATGGCGATTAGATACTTGAAGCCAACTACAAATGGCCGTCGTAACATGACAGTATTAGATTACAACAAAAATCTAAGTGGTCATGAACCTGAAAAATCATTATTAGTAACCTTACACCCTAATGCTGGAAGAAATAATCAAGGTAAAATAACTACAAGACATAAAGGTGCAGGTGTTAAAAGAAAATATAGATTGATTGATTTTAGAAGAGATAAGGATGGAATTGAAGCAACAGTAATTTCGATTGAATATGATCCAAATAGATCTTCAAATATATCATTAGTTGCTTATGCTGATGGGGAAAAAAGATATATTATTCATCCAAAAGGTCTTGAAGTAGGAGACAAAATTATTTCAGGTCCTAATGTTGATATTAAAGTTGGAAACACTTTACCATTAGAAAATATTCCTGAAGGTACATTTATTCACAATCTAGAATTACAACCAGGTGCAGGAGCTAAATTAGCAAGATCAGCAGGATCTTCAGCTCAAATATTAGGGATGGATGAAGCAAAAAAATATGTAATTGTAAGATTGAAATCAGGTGAAGTTAGAAAATTTTTACCTAAAGCAAGAGCAACAATTGGTGTTGTAGGGAATGAAGAACATTCTTTAGTAAATATTGGTAAAGCAGGAAGAAATCGTCATAAAGGAATTAGACCTACAGTTAGAGGTTCTGTAATGAACCCTATTGATCACCCACATGGTGGAGGGGAAGGAAAACAACCTATTGGACGTAAAACTCCAATGACTCTATGAGGTAAAAAAGCTCTTGGAGTTAAAACTAGAGATACTAAAAAATCGTCTAACAAAATGATTATAAGAAGACGGAAAGGAGCAGAAAAATAATGTCTAGATCACTAAAAAAAGGTCCATTTGCTGATGACCATTTATTAAAAAAAGTTGAAGCAATTAATTCAAAAACTGCTCCTAAAAAACCAATTAAAACTTGGTCGAGACGTTCAACTATTTTTCCTGAATTTGTAGGTCTTACATTTCAAGTTCATAATGGTAGAAAATTTATTGATGTCTATGTTACAGATGATATGGTAGGACATAAACTAGGTGAATTCTCACCTACAAGAACATATACAGGTCATGGTGCTGATAAAGGAAAGAAAAAGTAGATTATGAAACCACAAGCTATTGCACAATTGAAATTACAGAGAATTTCAGCTCAAAAAGCACGTCTTGTTGCTGATCTAATTAGATATCAAAATACAAAAGAAGCACTATCTATCTTAAAAAACTCAAACAAAAAAGCAGCTAGATTATTATTAAATCTATTACAATCAGCCATTGCAAATGCTGTTAATAATAATGGAATGAATATTGATAAATTATTTGTGTCTCAAGTTTTAATAAATGAAGGACCTACATTAAAAAGATTTCAACCAAGATCACAAGGAAGAGCATATTCTATTTTTAAAAGAACATCTCACATGATCATTAAATTAGAAGAAAAAGACCAAAATCAAATTAAAAATAAAGAAAATAAAAAACCAAAAACAAAAAATATAAAGAAAGAAAAATAGAAGAAAGGAAAATTTAATGGGACAAAAAGTTAATCCAAATGGATTCCGTTATGGAATTACAAAAGAACGTAATACGATTTGATTTGCTAATAAAAATAATTTTCCTAGTCTTCTACTAGAAGATCAAAAAATTTATGAATACTTAGATAAATTCACAAGAGATTATGCTATTGGAAAAGTTGAAATTAAAAGACTTCAAAATGGTAAAGTTACTGTTTATATTTATACAGCAAAACCAGGTGTTGTTTTAGGACAAGAAGGTTCTAATATCAAATCATTAACAAAAGATATTCAAAAATTCACAAGAAACAAAAATCTTTCTTTAAACATTGAAGTTGTAGCAATTGAAAATCCAGCTCTAAATGCTAAATTACTTGCAGAAGATATTGCTATTAAACTAGAAAATCGTGGTTCATTTAGAAATGCTCAAAAACAAGCAATTAGAGATGCTATGAAAGCAGGCGCATCTGGAATTAAAACAAAAGTTAGTGGTCGTTTAAATGGTGTTGATATGGCTAGATCTGAAGGATACTCTGAAGGTGAAATGAAACTACATACTCTAAGACAAAATGTTGACTATGCTACTGCTACTGCCAGAACAACATATGGAGCAATAGGAGTAAAAGTTTGATTATCACTAGGTGATGTGAAAGAAGGTAAATAATGTTACAACCTAAAAGAACAAAACACCGTAAATCATTTAGAATCTATCATGATAAAAGAAAAGCATTTAGAGGTACAAAAGTTTCATTTGGTGAATTTGGATTACAAGCAAAATCATCAGCATGAATAAGTGCAAGACAAATTGAAGCAGCAAGGATTGCTATTACCCGTAAAATGGGACGTGAAGGACAAGTTATTATTAGAATTTTCCCTCATTTATCATTAACATCAAAACCTATTGGTGTTCGTATGGGTAAAGGAAAAGGTAATCCTGAAAAATGAGTTGCTGTTGTTAAAGAAAATACAATGATGTTTGAAGTTAAAGGTGTAAGTGAAGAAATTGCTAAAGAAGCTTTAAGATTAGGAGGACATAAACTTCCTGTTAAAGTTAAAATCCTTTCAAAAGAGGAATCTCAATTAGAAAGTGGTGATAAATAATGATGAAATTTAAAGAACTTGAAAATAAATCAGTTAGTGAATTAAATCAATTATTAAATGATCTTAGGGCAGAATCATTTACCTTAGGATGAAAAAACAAAACTCAACAACAAGATCAAACACATAAAATTAAAGAAGTTAGAAGAAATATAGCAAGAATATTAACTGCTTTAAAACAAAAAGAATTAAGTGAAAAAGTAAATTCTCAAGAAATAAAAAATAATTCAGAAAAAAAATCAACTAAAAAATCGCAAAAAAATAGTAAAGGAGATAAATAATGGAACAACAAACAAGACCTAATAATCGTAAATCATTAAATGGGCGTGTTGTTTCTACTAAAAACTCCAAGACTATTATTGTGGCAGTTGATATCTATGTAAAACACCCATTGTATGGAAAACGTTTTAGAAAAACTAAAAAGTTTGCAGCTCACGATGAAAAAGAAGAAGCAAAAGTTGGGGATATTGTAAAAATAACATCAACAAGACCTTATTCAAAAACAAAAACATTTCGCTTAGAAAAAATTAGAGAACAAATGAAAGAAGGTAACTAATGGTTTTAGAACAAACAAGATTAGTTGTAGCAGATAATTCTGGTGCAAAAGAAGTTGGTCTTATTAGAAATATTGGTGGTTCAGTCAAAAAAACTTCTAATATTGGTGATGTTATCGTTTGTTCTGTTAAAAAAGCTTTACCTAGTGGAATGGTAAAAGAAGGTCAAGTTGTTAAAGCAGTTATTGTTAGATCAAAATATGGTATTAAAAGAAAAGATGGTTCACATATTAAATTTGATGACAATGCTGTTATTATCATTAAAGAAGATGGAACTCCAAGAGGAACAAGGGTATTTGGACCAATTGCTCGTGAATTAAGAGAAAAAGGTTATTTAAAAATTGTTTCTCTTGCTCCAGAGGTTATATAGAATTAGAAAGGATAATTATGAAATTAAGAAAAAATGATGAAGTAGTAATTATTGCTGGAGCAGAAAAAGGAAAAACTGGATTTATAACAAAAATAGATAAAAAAAATAATCGTGTTTATATTAAAGATATTAACATGGTTGTTAGACACCGTAAACCAACCCAACAAAAAACTGAAGGTTCAATTGAATCACAAGAAGCTCCTATTCATATTTCAAATGTTGCTTTAAAATCAAAAGAATCTAAAAAAGGATCTCCTATCGGAACAAGAATTGGATATAAATTTGATAAAAACAAAAAAATTAGAATTGATAAAAAAACAGGAAAGGAAATTTAACATATGAAATCATCATTACAGATTAAATATGAAAAAGATGTTGTTCCTGCTTTAGTAAAACAATTCAAATATACTTCAATTATGCAAGTTCCTAGAATTGAAAAAATTGTTGTTAATATGACAGCAGGAAAAGAAGTTTCAAATTCTAAAGCAATTGAAGAAGTGCAAAATGAATTAGCTCTTATTACAGGTCAAAAACCATTTGTTGTTAAAGCTAAAAAATCTAATGCTTCTTTTAAATTACGTGAAGGAATGTCAATGGGTGGAAAAGTTACCATGAGAAGAAACAGAATGTGAACTTTTTTAAATGAATTAGTGAATGTTTCTATCCCACGTATCCGTGATTTTAGAGGAGTTAATCCAAAAGCATTTGATGGAAGAGGTAATTACTCATTAGGTGTAAAAGAACAAATCATTTTTCCTGAAATATCTTTTGATAAAATCAGAAGAATTAAAGGATTAGATGTAATTATTGTTACTAGTGCTAAATCTGATGAAGAGGCATATGAACTTTTAAAATTATTAGGTATGCCTTTTGCAAAAACTCAAAATAATAGATAAGATAAAGGAACTAAAATATGGCAAAAAAATCATTAAAAGTAAAGGCAGAAAAACATCCAAAATTTTCTTCTAGAAAATATACAAGATGTCAATTATGTGGTCGTCCACATGCTGTGTTAAGAAAATTTAAAATTTGCAGAATTTGTTTTAGAAAATTAGCACATGAAGGAAAAATTCCTGGTGTTAAGAAAGCGAGTTGATAATTATGGCATTTATTAGTGATCCAATATCAGATATGATTGTTCGTATCAAAAATGCAAATGCAAGAAAACACAAAACTGTTTCAATGCCTCATTCAAAATTAAAAATGAAAATTTTATCTATTATTAAAAATGAAGGTTATATTACAAAATTTGATGAAATTGATTTAGGTAACAATAAAAAAGAAATTGTAGTAACTTTAAAATACAAAGGTAATGAAAGAGTTATTACAGATATTAAAAGAATTTCAAAACCAGGTTTAAAAGTTTATGTTCAGGTTGAAGACATACCAACTGTTCAATCAGGTTTTGGTGTAGCAATCTTATCTACATCAAAAGGTCTTTTAACTGATAAAGAAGCAAGAAAGGAAAATGTAGGTGGAGAAGTTATTGCCTACATTTGATAACAAGGAGGTATAAATGTCAAGAGTTGGTAATCGTATTCTTAATATACCTTCTGGTGTAACAATAGAAAATAATCAAAATTTTGTAACAGTAAAAGGACCTAAAGGAGAATTAAAAAGACAATTTTCTTCATTAATTTCAATTAATATTGAAGATGGTAAATTAACCACTCTTAGAGCAAATGAAGAAAAACATACTAAACAATTACATGGAACAACTAATTCATTATTATCAGGAATGATTAAAGGTGTGAATGAAGGTTTTACTAAAAAATTATTAATTAAAGGTGTTGGATATAAAGCAACATTAATGGGTAATAAAGTTGAAATATTAGCTGGTTACTCACATCCATGTTTAATTGAAATTCCTTCTGAATTAAAGTTAGAAGTTCCAAAACCAACTGAAATGATTGTTTCAGGAATTGATAAACAAAAAGTAGGAGAATTTGCAGCTATACTTAGAAAAGTAAGAAAACCTAATGTATATTCAGGTAAAGGTATTATGTATGATGATGAGATAATTAGAATTAAAGAAGGGAAGGCGGCTTCTAAATAGGGTGATATTATGAATAAAAATTCAAGGAATAAAGCAAGAATCAATAAACATCTTAAAATTAGACAAAAAATTAGTGGAACAAGTCAAATCCCTAGATTATCTATCTACAAATCACACAAAAATTTTTATGCCCAATTAATTGATGATTCCAAAGGTATAACTTTAACAAGTGCTTCTACTATAAATGAAAAAGAATATAGTGGAAATGTAAAAGCAGCTGAAAAGTTAGGTCATGAAATTGGTAAAAAAATTAAATCTTTAAAAATTGATCAAATTGTTTTTGATAGATCTGGTTATATTTATCACGGAAAAATAAAAAGCTTTGCTGAAGCAGTAAGAGCAGAAGGAGTTAAATTCTAATGGCATTTTTTATAGAAGATCAAAAAGTTGAAGAATCTATGTCATCTAATAATAATGAGGTAGAAACATCTAATCAAGAATCTAATGTTTCTGAAACAAAAGAAGTTGTTCTTGAAGCAAAAAAAGAAAAAAAAGAACACTTTGCTAAAAATGAAACAGAATTTAACAAAAATAAAAGACAATCTAAAATTAGAAATAAAGAAAATAATAAAAAACAATTTGAATTTGAAGATAAGATTATTGATATAGCTCGTGTTACAACTGTAGTTAAGGGTGGAAGAAGATTTTCATTCTCAGCAGTAGTTGCTATTGGTAACAAAAAAGGTAAAGTAGGAATTGGTCATGGAAAAGCAAATGAAGTTCCTGATGCTATTAAAAAAGCATTTAAAAATGCTGAAAATAATTTAATTGATGTTCCTATTATTAACAAATCAACTATTCCCCATGAAGTTAAGGCTAAATATTCTGCTTCTAAATTAATTATTAAACCTGCTCCTAAAGGAAAAGGAATTGTTGCTTCAGGTACAATAAGAACTGTTGTTGAATTAGCAGGTTATACAGATATTTATACAAAATCTTATGGTTCAAGAACAAAACAAAATGCTGCAAAAGTCGCTATAAAAGCATTAAAGCAATTAAGAACAGTTGAAAAATTAGCTTCTCTAAGAGATGTTAGTGTAGAACACATACTTAAAAAATAAGGAGATATTATGAAATTACATACTCTTAAATCAAATGAAGGATCTAGAAAAGAAAAACATCGTGTTGGTCGTGGACATGCAGCTGGTAAAGGAAAACAAGCTGGAAAAGGTCAATCAGGACAAAATAAACGTCATGGACATAGACCAGGATTTGAAGGAGGACAAACTCCTTGATTTAGACGTTTACCTAAAAGAGGTTTCAATAATGTTAATCACATTGAATATCAAGTAATTTCATTATCATCTTTAGAATCTAAATTTAATGCAAATGACATAATTGATGCAGAAGTATTGCATAAAGTTAAATTGGCAAGAGATAAAAATATGCCAATTAAACTGTTAGCTAATGGTAAATTAACCAAAAATTTAACTATTAAAGTAAATGCTGCATCACAAAATGCTATTAAAGCTGTAGAAGCAGCAGGTGGAAAAGTAGAGGTAATTTAAACAGTGAATTTTTTTCAAAAAATATTCACAAATATAACACTTTTTTTTTCGAAAGTATTTTTATTTTTTGACAAATATTTCATAAAAAAATTAAAAGAAAGAGATCTTTTAAAAAGAATACTTTTTACTTTGTTTATAATGACAATATTTGTAATTATTGGAACAATAACCCTACCTGGTATTAAAATTGATTCATCATCAAGTGATTCTTCAAATACTTTTTTTGGAATTATAAACACTATTGGTGGTGGTGGATTAAGAAGATTTTCACTTGTTTCATTAGGAATTAGTCCTTATATTACTGCATCATTAATAATGACATTTGCTCAAACAAAACTATGTCCACCCATATATCGTTTGTATCAATCTGGACCAGCAGGTAGAGTAAAAATTAACTATATCACTTATGGCTTAACATTTGTTTTTGCATTGATTCAAGGAATTGTTATTATTCAATCAGTTCTAAATCCTCAAAATCAATACTTGCAAATAAGCATAATTGATACTTTTAATAATGTTTGATTTGTGTGAATAGTTTTACCTTTTATCTTAATAGCAGGTACTTTCTTTTCAATGTTTATAGCTGAACTTATTACCAATAAAGGAGTAGGTAATGGTTCAAGTATGTTAATTTTAGCTGGATCTATTATTTCATTACCTACTTTATTTACAAGCGGATGATCATTATGAATTCAAAATAAATATGGTGAAATGTTATTTAGAGGAATTGTTTATTTTATAGGATTTATAATTTTATTTATTGCAATGATATTTATTATTTCATTTATGTATCAAGCTGAAAGAAAAGTTCCTATTCAACATACAGGTGTTGGACGATCAAAAAGTATTAAAGATTTATCATATTTACCAATTAAATTAAATCCTGCTGGTATTATGCCTATAATTTTTGCTTCAATGTTAATTACTTTTCCAATGCTAATTGTTAATTTGATTAATATTAATTATCCTTCTTCAGGAACAAGATGGATGATGCAATATTTTCAACTAACTAATCCGCTAGGATTAACTATATTTGCATCTGCAACATTTTGTTTAACAGTATTTTTATCATTACAACAATCTAAAATTGATAAAATTGTTGAGGATTTTAACAAATCATCAACATTTATTCCTGGTATTAGACCTGGTGAACAAACTGAAGATTATTTATATTCAATTGTTCTAAGACTGTCTTTATTTTCGGCTGTTTATTTAACTATTCTTGGTTCAATGCAATATGTTGCAATGATGTGTGTTGATTCAACATATCAATCAGTGATTATTAGTGCAACTTCATTAATGATTATCACAACTGTTTCAATTGAAACAGTTCAACAAATTGAAGCAAGGAGAAAAATTCAGAATATTTTTAAAACTAATACAAATTCAGAATTAATTAAAAACAATAACTTTAATTCTGATGAAATTGCTTCAAATGAACCTGAAAATAATTCATTATTGTGATAAAAAATTAAGGAGAAATATATGACTAGTAAAAATATTATTTTTTTAGGAATGCCTGGAAGTGGCAAGGGAACGATAAGTTCATTATTAGAAAAGAAAATAAATATTATTCAAATATCTACAGGTGATATTTTCCGAGAAGAAATTAAAAATGAAACAAAATTAGGATTAGAAATTAAAAAAATAGTTGAAACAGGGTCTTATGTTCCAGATGACATAACCAATGAAATTGTTAAAAATAAAATTACTTTGCTAGAAAATGAAAATAGAAGATTTATTTTAGATGGTTTCCCTAGAACAATTCAACAAGGTAAATTTTTAGACCAATTAGGTTTTGAAAATTACGTTGTTATTTACTTAGATATAGATCCTTCAATTGTTATTCAAAGATTAAGTCAAAGATATTTTTGCCCAAAATGTAAAAAAACTTATAACCTTTCTAATTTTAAGTCTTCTAAACATCCATACTGTGAAAACGATGATACAAAACTAATTCAAAGACCTGATGATCAACCTGAATCAGTAAAAAAACGTTTAAGTGTTTATCAAGAACAAACATTACCATTAATTGAATTTTATAAAGAAAAAAATAAATTTTTTTCAATTGATGCAAACAATGAAACAAATCATATCTTAAACAAAATTTTAGATATAATAAAATAAGGTTAAAATGATTTCAATTAAATCGGAAAAAGAAATAGAATTAATTACTAAATCATGCAAAATCCTGGCTAGTATTAAATCCAAAGTTAAAGAAGCTGTAAGACCAGGTGTATCATTAAAAGATTTAGATTCAATTGCTTATAATGAAACAATAAAATTAGGAGCACAGCCTGCATTTCTTGGTTACCATGGTTTTAAAGGAACTGTATGTGCTTCTGTTAATGAAGAATTGATTCACGGAATACCTTCAGAAAGAATTCTTATTGATGGTGATCTACTATCATTAGATATGGGAGTTATTTATGAAGGATATTATTCAGATAGTGCTTTTACTATTTCGGTTGGGAATCCAACAAAAGAAAATGAATGACTTATCAATGTTGCTGAGCAAGCTTTTAAAAAAGGATTAGAAGCTATTAAGCCAGGAGCAAAAATTGGAGATATTTCCTATGCCATTGGTAGATATATCAAAGAACAAGGATTATATACTACTGATGAATTTGCAGGTCATGGAATTGGGAAACATCTACATGAAGATCCAATTATTTTTAATGATGGACAAAAAGGAACAGGTGTTCTATTAAGAGATGGAATGGTAATTTGTATTGAACCAATGATATTGCAAGGTTCAAATAAAATTAAAATTTTAAAAGATGGATGAACTGTTGTATCTAAATCAAAGAAAAAAACATCTCATTATGAGCACACTGTTTTAATTAAAAATGGGAAAGGAATTGTTCTTACATAAAGTAAAACAAAATAGAAATATTAATGGCAAAAGATGCAATTAAAATGGTAGGTAAGGTTACTAAATCATTTTCTACAAGAGAATATCAAGTAGAATTAGAAAACAAAATGATTATTAAAGCAACAGTAAGTGGAAAAATAAATTTACATTCAATTAGAATTTTACCTGGAGATATTGTAGACATTGAAATTTCTCCTTATGATTTAACACAAGGTCGCATTGTATTTAGACATAAATAAGAGAGGAGACAAATTTATGAAAGTTAGAGCATCAGTAAAAGTAATGTGCAAAGATTGCAAAATAATTAAAAGGAAAGGAGTTGTTCGTGCTATTTGCATAAATCCAAAGCACAAACAAAGACAAGGTTAATATGGCTAGGGTATTAAATATTGAAATTCCAAATAATAAACGTGTTGTTATTTCTTTAACATATATTTATGGTATTGGAAAAAGCTTATCATCAAAAATATTAAAAGATGCAAATGTTAATGAAAATATTAAAGTAGCTGATTTAACTGAAGATCAATTATCAGCTATAAGAAAAGAAGCAGCTAAATATACAACAGAAGGTGATTTAAGAAGAGAAATTGGAATTAATATTAAGCGTTTAATGGAAATTAAAAATTATCGAGGAATTAGACATAGAAAAGGATTACCAGTTAGAGGACAATCTACAAAATCAAATGCTAGAACTAGAAAAGGTCCTAGAGTAGCAATTGCTGGTAAGAAAAAATAGGGAAGGAGTAATATTAAAATGGCTAAAAAAGGTAAAAAAAGAATTGTTACTTCAGGTATTGCTCATATTCATTCTACACATCAAAATACAATTGTTACTTTCACTGATTTAAACGGTAATGTATTTGCTTGATCATCATCTGGAGCAATTGGATATAAAGGTACAAAGAAAAAAACTCCATATGCTGCTGGACTTGCTGCTGCGGCTGCTGCTGAAGAAGCTAAAAAATCGGGATTAAAAGAAGTTGATGTTAAACTAAAAGGAATTGGTCCTGGTAAAGAATCAGCAAAAAAACAAATTGAAGTATCAGGAATTTCTATTAAATCAGTTGAAGATGTTACTCCGATACCTCATAATGGTACAAGACCACCAAAAAGAGTTTTAAAAAGACAAAAAAGAAGATAAGGAGTACATATGGCTAAGTTTGCAAAATTAAAATATAATGAAATTAAATATAAAAAAATAGATGAATTCAACAATTCATTTATGATTTATCCTCTTGAAAGAGGAATGGCTAATACATTAGGTAATTCACTAAGACGTGTTTTACTTTCATCAATTTATGGTGTAGCTCCATTTGCTATTAAAATTGCAGATGTTACTCATCAATATACTTCAATTGTAAATGCTGACATTGATGTTTTAACATTAATTTCAAGATTATCAAAAATACCTTTTAAATATAATGAAAATGTATTTGAAGAAAATGCAATATTAAAAGTTTCATTTAAATCAACAAAAGAGGGTGTTGTTACATATAAAGATTTAGAATTACCTTTAGGTGTTGAAATTATTGGAGATTTAAATACTCCTATTGCTACTTTATCTTCTAAAAATGCTTTAGAATTTGATTTATTTATTAGAGCTGATTATGGTTATTCTGATGAAGAAAAAAATAAATTATTCATTAATGATAATAAAGCAAATGTTGAATCAAAAATTAAAGGAAAATTACTAGCTTGTGACTCAAATTTTTCTCCTATTAGAAGAGTGGCATATCATGTTGAGGAATTAAATTCTTCTTCATATCACATTCAAGAAAAATTAGAAATTGAAATTGAAACAAATGGAACAGTCGAAGCTAAAGATATTTTAGCCCAAGCTGCAAAAGTTTTAACAGCTCATTTAAATATTATTGGAAATATTGATTTATCTCAAGAAGAAATTGATTCAATGTTTTTCTCAGATAGCATTAGAAAAACTGAAGATAAATTTGCATCAATGACAATTGATGATTTGGATTTAACAGTTCGTTCTACTAATGGTTTAAAAAGAGCAAATATTACCAAAGTTAGTGAGCTAAAAGAATTAAACTATTCAGATCTTAAAAACATAAATTCAATTGGTGAAAAATCAATTAATGAAATTATTGAAGCACTTAAAAGTATTGGAATAGAAATTGAAAAAGGAGAAAATGACTAATGGCTAATCCTCATCAATTATTTAGAAGAAATACTTCATGAAGAAAAGGTGTTATTCGTTCACTAGCTACTGATGTGATTTTACATGGTAGAATAACAACAACTGAAACAAGAGCAAAAGAAGTTAGAAGATTTGTTGAAAAAATGATTACTAAAGGAAAAAAAGGTACTTTAGCTGCTAGAAGAGAAGCTGTTGCTTTTCTAAGACCAGTAAGTACCAAAGATAATGTTCCAGTTGATAAATATTTATTTGACACAATTGCACCTAAATACAAAGATCGTAATGGTGGTTATACAAGAATTATTAAATTACCTGCACGTCAAGGTGATTCAACTAAAATGGCAATTTTAGAATTAGTATAAACTAAAATGAAATTATCAAAACCTACACACAACACAAATGTAGGTTTTTTATTTACTTAATCAATTATCATTAAATTAAAAATTATTAAGAATGATAAAATTTCATTAGCATGTAAAAATTAGTACATAGTTTTGTAAGCGAAAGAGGTTTTTTATGTATTCTAAAATTAAGTTAAATGATAAGGAAATTGAAAAAGCAATTAATAATGAATTAAAAAGACAACAGAATCATATTGAATTAATTGCATCAGAAAATTATGTTTCAGAAGATATATTAAAAGCAACAGGATCAATATTAACAAATAAATATGGTGAAGGATATCCAAATAATAGATATTATGGTGGTTGTGAAAATGTAGATCAAATTGAAACATTAGCTATAGAAAGATTGAAAAAATTATTTAAAGTAAAATATGCAAATGTTCAAGGTTATTCAGGTTCAACAGTAAATGCTGCTGCTATTGCTGCTTTAGTTCCAAAAGGATCAAAAATTTTGGGAATGTCTTTAGATGCAGGTGGTCATTTAACACATGGATATAAAATAAGTTTTTCAGGATATTTTTATGAATCTTATTCATATGGATTAGACAAAAATGGTTTATTAGATTATGATCAAATATTAAAAATTGCTAAACAAGTTAAACCTAAATTAATAATTTGTGGAGCAAGTGCATATTCTAGAATAATTGATTTTAAAAAATTTAAAGAAATAGCTGATAATGTCGGAGCTAAATTAATGGCTGACATTGCTCATATTGCTGGTATGGTTGCAGTTGGTCTTCACCCTTCTCCAATACCTTATTGTGACATAATCACCTCAACAACACACAAAACATTAAGAGGAGCGCGTGGTGGAATAATTATGACAAATAATGAAGAAATTGCCAAAGCAATTGATCGTTGAGTTTTTCCTGGTTATCAAGGTGGCCCATTATTTCATCAGATAGCAGGAAAGGCAATTGCATTTGGTGAAGCCTTAAAACCTTCATTTAAAAAATATCAAGAACAAGTCTTAAAAAATGCTAAAGCATTTTGTAATAAATTCAAAGAACTTGGAGTAGAAATAGTTTCAGAAACCACAGACAATCATCTATTTATGATTAATGTTAAAAAAGCATTTGGTATAACAGGTAAAAAAGCAACAGAAGTATTACATTCAGTAAATATAACAGTCAACAAAAATTCAATTCCCAATGATCCTGAAAAACCACAAATAACTAGTGGAATTAGATTAGGTACTCCTGCAATGACAACAAGAGGATTTAAAGAAAAAGAATTTGAAAAATTAGCTTATTTAATATTTAATGTTTTATCTAATGATAAAAATGAAAAAATATTGTCTAATGCTAAAAAAGAAGTAAACAAATTAACATCAAAATTTCCCATAATTAAAAAATAACATGATTAGAAACTTTACAAAAATAATAATCAAAAATAATATTAGAATATATCTTTCTGATTTAACTGATTCAGTAAATCAAATATTAAATTATCATAATTATATGCCTTTACCAAATTTGATTTTGGCAAATGTTATTTCGGCATTAACACCTCTTAAATTTTTATACGAATCAAACAATATGCTGGTTAGAATAAAAACTAATGGTTCAATTAAATCACTAATATTAGAAACAAAAAATATTAATGTTAGATCTCTTATTTCTAACCCTAATATTGAAACTGAATATGACAAAAAAAATTTTAATTCTATCCCTTTAATTTTAGGTATAGGGGATAGTGGTTCATTAGAAATTAATAGAGAAGTGAATGGACATTTTTTTAAGTCTGAAACTCCATTAGTAAGATGTGATATTATTACTGATGTTGCCTATTTTCTAAATAAATCAGATCAAATATATTCTGCTGTATTGAATGATGTTAAATTATTTGAAGATAATCCTAAAATAATTGAAAAAGCAAAAAATGTAATCTTTCAATTATTACCTAATCATACTGAAGAAGACAAAATATGAATTGAAAAATTCATTAAAAAATATAAATTTAATCAATATTCAATTTTAGATTATGAAAATTTAATAGATGGTAAATTGTTAGATATTAAACAAATTGATGCTTCTTGTTGATGTAATAAAAATAAAATAATTAATGCTATTTCTTTATTATCTAAAGATGAAAAAAAAGATTTATTTAGGAAAGAAAATTCAATAGAAGTTGTTTGTGAGTTTTGTGAAACAAAAAGATATATTAAAAAGGAAGATATAATCAAAAATGAATAAAGCAATTTTTCCAGGTTCATTCGATCCTTTTCATGAAGGACATGAATATATTGTTAAAGTAGCTTTAAGTGATTTTGATTTAATTTACATCATTATTTCATGGAACGAAAATAAAAAAAGAAAATATTCATTTGAAGAATCATTTGAAAAAATCAATAAAATATATCATAATAATAAAAGCATTAAAGTTTTGATAAATAAAAATGAATTAACAACTAATATAGCTAAAAAATTAAATTGTTTTAATATCATTAGAGGAATTAGAAACAATGAAGATTTAAAATATGAACAACAATTAAAAAAAATTTATCAATTGCAAGAAAAAAAAATAAAGATTTACTATTATAAAGCAAATAATAAAGTAAAAAACATTTCATCATCTAATTTAAAAAACAATTAATTGAATTATTTTATATAATTAATTTATGACTATTCCTCAATGATGGGAAATAACATTTGGCATTTTATTAATATTATTAGGACTATCACTATTTTTCTTTTATAGAAAATCGAAAGAAGATGTTGAATACTACAAACAAAGACAATTAGAAGAATATAAAAAACAAAATCCAAAATTTAAAGGCGATTATAAACAAGCTAAATTATTATTACCATGATCTCAACATTTCAAATTAGCTTTATGACCTTTAATTGGTTTTTCTTTAATAATAATAGGAATATTTTTATCAACAGGTTTTATGTTTACATTTTTTATAAGATAATGTTTAAGAATGGTTCTATTAATGTCTATTAATGTCACCTTATCAATAAGTAATTGTTACAAAACCATAGTTTTATCTAAAGATTTAAATTATTATTACCTAATATTACCTATTTGATAGTTAAAAACTTAAGTAATAACTTTAATTAGTAAATTTAGCACTGTTTTAAAACAAATTATTTTATTTAGTATATATAAAATAAAAAATATTAAATTTCTATTAATAGACATTATAAATATGTTATAATTTTAATATCATGACAAGTAATTCAACTATTGGTGCAAAAAAGTTTTTTAATAAGATTTTTAAAACTAGAAAAGGAAGAATTAGTACTAAAACTGGTGGAAAAGGTAAAGCTTTTTTATCAAAATTATCAGGTGCATTTTTGTTACCTATTTCAATTTTAGCTATTGCAGGTTTGTTTTTAGGTGTAGGAGCTACCATTGCTTCTAATTGTCCAGATGGCTCAGCTGGTCAAGTGTTTGGTAATTTTATAAAACAATTAGGTGATCCTTTATTTGGAGCTTTACCATTATTGTTTGCAGCTGCCATAGCAATCTCATTTACTGAAGAAGCTGGTGTTGCTGTATTTAATTCTATAGTTGGTTATTTATTGTTCAGTGCATTACAATCCGTTTTCATTGAACCTGTAGAAATCATAAGTGAAGAAGGCGCAAAAGAATTAGTTGGGTATAAAATTTTATTTGATGGTGGATGAAGAAATCCTGATGATTTAAAAGCACTAATAGGATCAACACTTGGATTTAATGTAATGCAAACATCAGTATTTGGTGGAATTGTTGTAGGTTTTGTTGTTCAATGAGCATACAATAGATTTCATACTATTAAACTACCAACTATTATTTCATTTTTTGGTGGTAAAAGATTTGTTGCACTAGCTGTTGTTGTACTAATGATACCTGTTGTTTTTGTATTCTTATTGTTATGGCCTTACATAGGTTACATCTTTAACTTAATAGGAAAATATTCAGGAATGATTCCTTATGGTTTTGACTCATTTATTTTTGGATATATAGAAAGAGCTTTAGTTCCATTTGGATTACACCATGTATTTTATTCTCCATTATGATATACATCAGCAGGTGGTGATGTATCAGTAGAATTACAAAATTGATTAAATAATAATAATCATAAAATTCAATATGGAGACTTAAGTTCAATTATGAATGCTTTGAAAGGTAGTGTTAGTTCTTCTACAGATATTGTTAATACAACTTATGTCAACTTAATAGATCCTTCAATAAAATTAGTTGTTGGATCAGTAAATGGTGATTCATCTACTTCACTTGCTTTACTGGGGGTTAATACAAATGTTATTCACTATGAAGTAAATGGAATTGAACAAACTAAACCATTATTTATTTTTGTTCAAGATGAATTAGGGCTAAAACTTGGTAGATTTCTAGATGGTAAATTCTCATTTATGCAATGAGGTCTTCCATTTGCAGGATTAGCTATGATTATGGCAGCTCCTAAAGAGAATAGAAAAATGACTTTAGGTACAATTTTCCCAGCTGCAATAACAAGTTTTGTTACAGGAGTAACTGAACCATTAGAATTTACTTTCCTATTCTTAGCGCCTGCACTATTTTTTGGATTTCATGCAATTATGTGTGCAATATCATTCTTGATGGCAAATATTTTATCAGTTCATGTTGGTATGGCTTTTTCAGGTGGTTTCTTAGATTTAATTGTTTATGGAATGATTCCAGTTTTAAAAGGAACAAATTTCTGATGAACAATTGTTGTTGGTATGGCTTACATTCCTATTTATTACTTTGTATTCTATTTCTGAATTAAAAAAGCTGATTTACCAACTCCAGGTAGAGGTGGAAATACAAAACTATTTACTAAAAAAGACTATCAAAGTTCAAAATCTAAAGATAATAATACATCAACTGATGGAATAGATCAAAATATACTAAACATAATTGAAGGATTTGGTGGAAGAAACAATATTGATAAAACTGCTAATTGTGCAACAAGATTAAGATTTGATTTAAAAGATGCTTCAAAAATAAGTGAACAATTATTGAAAGATTCAGGTGCGTTTGGTGTAAATGTTGTTTCTAATACACATGTTCAAGCAATCTTTGGACCTAAAGCTGAACAGCTAAGAATTGAAATTGATGATGCTTTAAAAACAATTGATAAAAATCCTTCATCAATATCTAATAAAACAAATTCTAGAATAACAAACAATATTGTCAAACCACATCAAATAGCAACTAAACTTGCTAAAGACATTGAGATGATAAAACCAACAAATGGACAAATCTTGTCATTAAGTTCTATTAATGATGGTGTATTTTCTGAAAAGATGTTAGGTAATGGTTTTGCTTCAGAATTAGTAGATGGAAATGTATATTCTCCAGTTGATGGAAAAATAATTGCAATTTTCCCAACAAAACATGCATATGGAATTGAAACAACTGATGGTGTTAACATATTGATTCATATTGGAATTGATACAGTTTCTTTAGATGGTAAAGGATTTGAATCTATGGTAAAAGAGGGTCAAATTGTTAAAAAAGGACAATTAATAGCAAAAGTAGATTTAAATGTTTTAAAAGAAAATAATTTAAAAACTGATGTTATATGTATTGTTACAAAAGATTCAAAAGTACAACCAGGTTCTATTATTATTAGATAAAAATTAAATTTAAAATACTTAAATTTACTATAATAGTTAAACATGTATTTTTTATAAGTTTACAAATTTATATTTATAGAATGGTTAAATTTAAGGTGAATTATGGCTGGACATTCAAAATGAGCAAATATTAAACATCGAAAAGGAGCACAGGATGCTGCAAGGGCTAAACTATTTGCTAAGTTTGCAAAAGAAATTATGGTTGCTGCAGCAAAAGGAGGACCTGATTTAGGTTCTAATCCAGCACTTCGTTTAGCAGTATCTAAAGCAAAAGCTAAATCAATGCCTAAATCAAATATTGATAATGCAATAGCTAAAGGATCTGGAACTGGTAAAAATTCAAGTGATTCTTTTAAAGAAATAATATATTCTGGTAATTTAAGACATGGAATTATTTTGTTAGTCATTTGCCTAACAGATAATCAAAATAGAATATCTTCAGACATACAACATTTATTCAAAAAAGCTAATGGAACTATTGGTAAAACAGGTTCTATACCATTTAATTTTGAAAGAAAAGGATTACTTGAATTAAAAAATGATAAAACCAAACTTGAAGAGTTAGAAATGATTATTATGGAATCGGGTGCTGAAGATTATAAAGTTGATGATGACTATATAAGCATATACACTAATCCTTCTGATTTTGATAGTGTAAAAACTAAATTGGAACAAGCAGGTTTTAACAATTTTGAAACAGCTGAAGTAACTTTTATTTCATCAGATAAAGTTGAACTAAACAAAGAAGACACAGAACAATTTATAGCAACATTAGAAAGATTTGAAGATCATGATGATATTCAGGAAGTTTACCATAATGTAGATTTATCAATATTGGAAAATGAATAAAATTAATTGATATTTTTAATTGAAGTTATCATTGTTGCACCATCTTGTATTAATAAATTATTTCCATCATTAGGATCTTGTAATCCTGGAAAACAATAAACATCTTTCCCTTGATCAAGAGCAAATGAAACAAGAGATAATATTTTACTTTCTTTTTCTGAAGAGGCAATTATTAGTGCCTTTGAAATACCTATCGTAACTCTATTTCTTTGAATTAAACGTCTCTTATTAACATTTGAATTATTTGGAAATTCACTAATTATTAAAATAGAATTTTTATTTCAAAATTTTTCTAACATTTTTTCATTAGCAAAAAAAGGATTTTCTAAACCATTTGGTGAAACTAATATTACTTCTTTATTATTTTCTAAGAAATATTTAACAATATCTTCATCTAAACCTTTTGAAAAATTTGAAACTAATGTGTGATCTTTAGAAATTTCACTCATTGAATTATTTAAAAATGATTTGATATTATCATTACTAAAATCTCCAGTTAAAATAATTTTTTTATTTTTAAGTAATTTTTTATTTCCTTTGTAAAAAAGTACAAAAGGAGGATTATTAATATTTTTTAATTCTTCAGGGTAATCATCATCTATGATTGTTATTGCTTGAATTTCTTTTCTTTCTAATTTATCCTTTATCTCTTCTAGTTCCTCAATTGGAACAATTTCTTTTTGTTTAATAGCTCTATATATTTCGTGAAAATAACCTTTATATTTTAAAGTAAAATAAATTAATATTAAATTCATATAAGTAATTTATTAATTAATAAGAAATAGAATTATCAGAATTAATTATTTTCACTAATATTTCAGTCACTTCTTCACTATCTTTAATTTCATAAATAAAAAATTCTTTAGAATTTTCAATCTCTCAAATTAATTGATCAGTTTCAATTTGTTCAAAATTATTTATTTTTATGTTTTTACTCACAATATACTCCTCAGTAAATTTTTAGGAGAAATATAACATTCACTTTAGTGTTTGTAATTATATCATGTTTTTTATTATTATGATATTATAATGTGACATTATTTTTACATGTATCTACTAATTAATAAATTTTATGATATAATTAAATAGCATTTGATTTAACTACTTGAAAATTCAATTCATAAAAACATTTTCGTATCTTAAAAAAGACACACAAAAAAGAGGAATAATGAAAAAAAATAATTTAAATGGTTTTGAAATAATGACCATAGAAGAACAAAACGCAATAAGTGCAGGTGAAGGAATAACTAGTCTTATATCATCTATAGGTTCTACTATTTCATCTACACTTTCTGGATTTACAACTGTTGCAGATGACATTTCTAATACAATTATTAAAAATAAAATAATTGCTAAAATGGATAACGTACAAAAAGGTGAAGTTGAAGTTGGTAAAGGAACTATTAAATTAAAATGAGATTCTTTATCTAATTCAACAGGAAACAATTCAACAATTATTTTTTAAAACAATAAAAAATCGCCAGGTGCGATTTTTATATATCCCTAATATTTTTTCCTTCTAAATGAACCACTTTAACAAGTGATTTTATTTTGTCAATTAATCTTTCAACTTTTACATAATCTAATTCTTTTGATCTAGATCAATATTTTTTTAATTCAGGAAGAGAAAAATAAGAACTAAAACAAGTTGGTTTTTCTTCTTTTAATCTATAGTCAATAATTGGATATAAAATAGAAAACAAAAATCAGTTACTTTGTTTTTCACTACCTATGTCATCAATAATTAAAATTTCTACATTTTTAAGAGTATTAATTACTTCTATATTTAATGAATTGTTATTACTATCAACATTCTTTGTTAAAAATTCATATAAATCATTTACATTAATAAATGAAACAGTTTTATTAAATTTTTCAGATATAAGATTTGCTAAAGCAATTAAAAAAAAAGTTTTTCCTAATCCTGATTTTCCATAAATATAAACTCCTTTTGAATATTTTCCTTTTTCTAAATTCTTTCTAAAATTTGCATATCATGTGAATAAATTAGTACGATTATTTTGATCTTTTAAATTTGGATATTCTACATAAAATAGGTTAGGTTTTTGTTCACCTAATTCTATTTTATTTTTTGGATTTGCAAAAGCTATATCTCTTTTAATATTAGATATTTCATTTAATAATAAATATTTTTTTTGTTTCATTAAATTTGATATTTTTTTATTAGGTACAGATATTCCTACTATAGTTTTTTCATCATAAATTTCTACTTTAGTAATATATTCTAATTCTTGAACATTCTTATTTTCCATTATTATTTTTAAAAAAATATCAATTCCCGAATTTATTTGATCTTCATTCAAATTTAGTTCTTTTATTATTTTCAATATCAATTCATTAGTCAATACTTTTTTTTTGATTTCTTTACTTAATTTTGAAGTCACGTTTATTTAAATCCTTTCAAATCCTCATCACTAAGAATATCTTCAATTGATATTTCTTTAGTTGTACTTATCGAGTTTTCTTCTGCTAAAATAATTTCATTATTTTGATTTG
>CAYURK010000002.1:0-28660 GCA_964447225.1 uncultured Metamycoplasma sp. | reverse complement strand
AATAGTTCATGCTCCATATATAATAAATTTAGCTAATAAAGAAAAGTTTGAATTTGCAAAATCTTTTCTTATTTCAGAAATAGAAAAGATGAATTTAATAGGTTCTAAGTATTTAGTTTTACATCCAGGAGCCAGTTTAAAGCAAGATATTAATGAATCTTTAAATTTATTAGCTAGTAATTTAGAAGACATCTTAAACAAAACAAAAAATGTTGAGATTTTATTAGAAACAATGGCTGGTAAAGGTAGTGAATTAGGAGCATCATTAGAACAAATAAAATATTTAATTGACAAAGTTGATAGTCATAGAATTGGCGTTTGTTTAGATACATGTCATTTATGAGATGCAGGTTATGATCTAAAAAATGATTTTGAATCAAATAGTGAGAGCATTAATCTAATAATTAGATTAAATAAATTGAATTTGTTACAAAAAGTCAAGGTTATCCATTTAAATGATTCTAAAAATGAATTAAATTCTCATAAAGATAGACATGCAAATATTGGGGAAGGATTTATAGGATTAAAAGCACTAAAAAATTTAATTTACTGTAAAGAATTTGTAAATATTCCAATAATTTTGGAAACTCCATATATAGATGGTTTGTCTCCATATAAAAAAGAAATAGAATTACTTAAAAATAAAGGAGAATAATAATGCCTGAATTACCAGAAGTTCAAACTGTTATTAATTATTTAAAAGACAATATATTAAATTTAAAAATAAATTCAATAGAAATTAAAAATAGTAAATTTTTAAAAAATGAAACATTAGAAAGTTTTAAAAACAAAGTCACAAATAAAGTGATACTAGATATTTTTAGAATTGGTAAATATTTAGTATTTGTCTTGTCTAATAATTTATTTATGATTGTTCATTTAAGAATGGAAGGAAAATTTTTTATTGATAAGATCAAAAAAAATAGAAAACACGATTATTTAGTATTTGATCTTTCAGATGGTAAGTTTTTATCTTATAATGATTCGAGACAATTTGGAACTTTTCATTTAACTAACAATTTAGATACATTAAAAGAAATTAAAAAAGTTGCAATTGATCCTTTAAATAATGAATTTACTACTGAGTATTTTTGAAATAGAATTTCATCATCTAAAAAAAATATAAAATTAATTTTGTTAGATCAAACTATTGTTAGTGGAATTGGTAATATCTATGCATCAGAAATTTTGTTTGAATCAAAAATTAACCCATTTAAAAAAGCAAATGAATTAACTAAAGATGAGATATCAAAAATTGTTAATAATTCTAAAAAAATTTTAAAACTTGCTATTAAATATAATGGAACTACAATTCATAGTTTTTCTTTTGGTAATAATCAAGCAGGAGACTTTACTAAATATTTGAAAGTTGTTTTTAATGCAAACAAAAAATGTCCTAATTGCAATTCAACTATACTAAAAGTAAAGCAGCAATCAAGAAGTACTTATTATTGTCCTATTTGTCAAAAATAATTGGTGTAATAAACATATGGTGGAGATGCGGGGAGTCGAACCCCGGTCCATTAAGTGAGTTATACTACTTGTCTACAGTTTAGATTATTCTTTTAGTCAATTCTGTTTTACTAGAATAAACAAGAAAATAAAACGAATGCCGATTCAAAATTCATTAAGTCTTAATCGGATCAACTTACATACTCTCTAACGACACTGTACTAATATTGAGAGAATATTAGGAGCGACTAGGTGCCATATTTAGGCAAAAACTAGATTTGATTGTGAAGACATCAATAAATTTGAATTGTCTTCTGTTGATTTTGTTTCTTTTCCGTTTATTGAAAAGCCTATGTAATTATGGTCTACAACACCACTGCAAAGCAATAGTCCCAAATCATGTCGAAGCCATTACATCCCCAATTATTATTTTGTTGAGACTAAATATAATATAAATATCCTCAACAATAATTATGTTATCACACTAATTTAAATTATAGTTTATTGTCTTAATTTATACAAACAAAATTAATTAAAAATTAATGTATAATGTTTTTATGAAAAAAATATTATATGGTTTAGGTTTTGTTTTGACAGTTGGTGTTCCAACATGAATAGTTACTTCTTGTTCTTCATCAAATAATGATAAAGTATCAATTCAAAATTTTGATGTTAAATTTAATAAACAAAATAAATTAATAAATAATAGTGTTGAACAACATTTGAATTCTAAAAATATTACAATTATTTCTCCAGAAGATAGTGATTTAAATTCTGATAATAGTCTAGATCCCAATTTTAATAATGACTCATTAAATAAATTAAAAAAAATAATATCTAATTTATCTAAATCAATTATTCAAAATGATTTAAATGATGTTATATTGGATTTTTTGAGTGCTATTGAATATGAAAATAAAAAACTTGAAATTGAATTGCCAGATAGAGATGATGTGAATAACATTATTACAGTTAATAGTTTGACTATCGATAATGATTTTTTATTTACAAAAAAAATTACTACAAACATAACAGTTAAATACAAAATTGAAAGAAATGATAAAGAAAAAATAGAATCTACTACTTTTGATTTTGATTTATATATTGAATTTGCAGGTACAAAAGAGTTGAAAAATATTGTAGAAAAAATTGAAGCAAAAGATTCTGTTGTTAGTGGAAATGAAAGTTTAGAAGCAGATATGAAAGATATTAGAAAAATTTTTCTAGGTAAAAAAAGAGAAAATGATAAAAACAAATGAAATTCATCATTTTATATTAGTTCTACAAAAGAATATGACTATGAAAAATCAAGTTTACAAGACCAAGGAATAATTAATTATGTTGTTTCATTTAATAATAATGTTAATCAAAATGCTAAAATGTTAGGATATACTTTTAGTATATTTGATTTTTGAAATTCTTTATCAAATTCAATTTACAATTCAAAAACTAATAATTCAACAGTGGAAGCTAATGATTTGGTTTTTTGGGCACCTTCAACTAGCTTAAATAAAATGTTTGTTCCAAATATAGAAGATAATAATGGTAACAAATACAATTTAAAGATAAATATACATAAAATGAAATCATCAGATGGTTTTAAATCATTTAGTGATGCATTTACTACACTAAAATCCATTACTAATATTAATGAACTTTATAAAAAACTAGAAAATGTTTGTGATATTAAGTTACCTCAAGAAGTCATTGATAATTTGATTAGTTTTGAAATTGATCCTAATTTTGTAAATAACAATGATGATGATTTTGAAATAAAATTTAAAGATTCATTTGGAAATAAATATAATTTCGAGTTCAATAAATCATGATGAATGTAGTTGATTAATGTAATTTATTAAGTTTTTTCTTTATTTCTTGTTCTTTTATTGCTTGTCGCTTGTCCAATTTGTTTCTTTTTATTGCAATAGCAATTTCCAATTTAATTTTTCCATTATCTCATATCATAGATAAAGGAATAATAGTACATTTAAATTTTTCTTGTTTTGTAGATATTCTAATAAGTTCTGATTTGTGTAGTAATAATTTTCTAGAACGTCATTCATCATTTTTTTCTAACATTCATGGAGAAATATGAATATTAGATGCAAATAATTCATTTTTTTTAAAAGCACAAAATGAATTTTTTAAATTCACATTACCTGATCTAATTGATTTTACTTCTCACCCCTGAAGTTCAATACCAGCAATGAATTTATCTAATATTTCATAATCAGAGGTAGCAAATTTATTTTTTGCAATAACCTTTGACATAATCATATTAATTATACATTTATACTATGTTTTTAAATTATGATCACTTTATAATTTATTAACTTATATTTTAATTAGTATTTATAATTAGTATACAAAGAGGTACATCAATATGGTAAATGTAAAAGTTTTAGATCACCCTTTAATAAAAATTAAGTTAACAGTATTAAGAAATAAAAAAACTAAACATACAGAATTTAAATCTAACTTGAATGAAATTGCTTCATTAATGGTTTTTGAGATGTTAAGAGATTATAAAACTAAAAATATAATTGTTGAAACTCCTACTAAATCTAAAACAACAGGTTTTGAATTTGATAAAGAAATTGTTATTGTTCCAATATTAAGAGCAGGTATTGGAATGGTGGAAGGAATTCAAAGTTTAGTTCCTCAAGCTAAAGTAGGTCATATCGGATTATACCGAGATGAAAAATCATTAGAACCTCATGAATATTTTTATAAAATGCCTATTGTACCTAAAGACAGTGTAATTATTCTTGTTGATCCTATGTTAGCGACAGGTTCATCAGCTGTTGATGCTATTAAGAGATTAAAAAATGATGGATTTAAAAACATAAAAATGGTTTCATTGGTTGGAGCCCCAGAAGGAATTTCGTATTTGAAAAAAAATATCAAACATGTTGATTTGTATATTGCTTCTATTGATGAAAAATTAAATAAAAATGGTTATATTATTCCTGGTTTAGGTGATGCAGGAGATCGCATTTTTGGAACAAAATAAATTTTGTGGTATAATGTTAGTGAAACATGACTTATGGTTATACTCTTCTATAATTTTTACAAGGAGAGTTTGTGAATAAAATAAATAATTTAATAAATAATGAATTAGAATGTAAAAATACTTTAGACTTTATAACTGAAACATCATTAGTAATAAAAGAAATGAAAAAGTTATTAGTTGAACTTTGTGATATAGTTAAAGATTTATCATCAATAATAAACTCTATGTCTTTTACTATAAACATATTAATTAATAAAATGGAATTATCCAAAAAATCACAAGAAGAATATAAAGAATTACTTTTAAATTTGTGTAATTCGATTGAAGAATTATTGTTAATTGATGAAAAAATTAATTAATGGGATAAAGGAAAATTATAATGAGTAAAAGTAATAATAGTAATGATGTAATTAAATCAACAATTCAAATAATTGAAAAAAGATTTGGTAAAGAATCTATTATGTTTTTAGGTCAAACAGATAAAACAGAAGTTTCAACTTTTTCTTCAGGTTCAGTGGCTTTAGATTATATATTAGGTATTAATGGTTATCCCAAAGGAAGAATTATTGAAATATTTGGTCCTGAGTCATCAGGTAAAACCACTTTAGCATTGCATGCGATTGCTGAAATACAAAAACTTGGAGGGATTGCTGCTTATATAGATGCTGAGCATTCAGTTGATCCAATTTATTCAAAAAATTTAGGTGTAAATATTGATAATTTAATTTTGTCACAACCTGATAGTGGAGAGCAGGCTCTAGAAATTGTTGATATATTAACTAAGAGTGGTCATATTGATTTAATAGTTGTTGATTCAGTGGCTGCGTTAGTACCAGAAGTTGAACTTCAAGGAGAAATGAAAGATCAAACAATTGGAGCTCAAGCTAGATTAATGTCTAAAGCACTAAGAAAAATAACGGGAAGTTTAAACAAAAACAAAACAACAATAATATTTATTAATCAAGTAAGAGAAAAAATTGGTGTTATGTTTGGTTCTCCTGAAATTACAACTGGAGGAAGAGCATTAAAATTCTATTCATCTATTAGAATTGATGTAAGAAGAATTTCATCAATTGGTTCAGGAGATGACATTAGTGGAAATGTTATTAAAATGAAAATTGTAAAAAATAAATTAGCTGCTCCTTTTAAATCAGCAACAACAGAAATAATATTTTCAAAAGGTATTTCTAAAGTGTCTGAAATTATAGAATTAGCAGAAGAAAATAAAATAATTGATAAAAAAGGTTCATGATATTCATATGAAGGTGAAAATATTGCCCAAGGTAAACAAAATTTAAAATTATTATTGGAAAATTCAAAAGAATTATATGAGGCAATATTTACAAAAGTGCAAAATATTTTAAATAAATAGTTTATTTTTTTAGTTATATACTTATACTTATGGTGAAAAATAAAGACTTGATTGTTTTATTTATTGGAGATATATTTGGTGAATCTGGTATAAAAAAAGTTGAAAAAGATTTACCAAAGTTAATTAATAAATACAAAATTGATTTTGTTATTGCACAATCTGAAAATGTATCAGGTAGAAAAGGGTTAGATCCAATTGATTATGAGAGATTGACAAAGTCAGGAATTGATGTTTTTACACTTGGTAATCATGCATTTGCTAAATCGTCAATTTATGAAATTATTAATAATCAAAATATAATAAGACCATATAATGTTAATGATGAATATGATGGTCATGGAACTGAAGTATTTAGTGTTAAAAAATTTACAATAAGAGTAACATCATTAATGGGGATAACTTTTAATGAATTACATTTTCCATGAAAACAAAAAAGTGCAAATAATTTTTTTGATGCTATAGATAAAATAATTGAAAATGATGAATCTGATTTTCATATAGTTGATTTTCATGCAGAAACTACAAGTGAAAAAAATGTTCTTTCTTTATACTTAGATCAATATTGTCCAAAAAGAGTATCTGCTTTAGTTGGAACTCATACACATGTTCAAACTAATGATGCTAAAAGATTAAAAAATAATTTATTATATATAACTGATGCAGGAATGACAGGACCAAAAAATTCAGCAATAGGAGCTAATTTTGAAGAGGTATACAAAAAAATTAGATTCAACTCAAGAGATTCATTTCAACCTTCAACAAATGAATCTGAATTTAATGGAGTATTATTATATTTAAATAAAAATAAATCTAAAATAAAAACAATTAAAATGTAACAATTATCAATTAAATTATTGATAAAATTACAAATAATGAATAAAATGAGAAAAAAGATATTACCAATAGCAATAGGAACTACTACTTTAGTACCTATTGCTTTTGTTGTTTCTTGTTCATCATCCAATGAAACAAATTTTAGTGTTTCTTCGAATGCTAATTTATACTCAAGTATATGAAATTTTTCTCTTTTGAATATAATTACTAATTCATTTCTTGATATGAAAATTTCTGAATTAGAAAATTTAATAAATAGTTCTATTAAAAAAGATTCGAAAATGGATTTAACGATGAAAGCATATTCTTTTTACATGTTATGAAATGCAATAAAAAATCCAAGAACTAGTGATGGATCACTACAAACTAATCTTTCAGAATCAATTACAAATTTTAGTAGTTTTTTAAATAATAAATTGTCTCCAGATAATGAAGATGAGAAAAATGATTCAAGTAAAACATATGTTAAATTTAAAAACTATTTAAATACTTTTGATTATAAAATCTCAATCATAAATTTTGAAAATAGTAATATTGATAATAGTATTACTTTAAGAAAACTATTTAATAATTCAACTTATAAATTAAATTTTAAATTTGAATTTCAGACATTAGATAATGAAACAAATGAAAAAATGGTTTCTACAAATTCAAAATCAATTATGTTAAAAAATGTAATTACTAGAGATCAAAGAAAAATTATAAATAAAATAAGCAATCTAGAAATTAAAAAAATGGTTGAAAATCAATTTTCTTATTTATCTACTAAATTATATTATGATGTTGATGAAAAAAAATTTCACTCAATCATTTTACCATCAAATATAAATGCTAATATTGAATTTGAAACTCCTGATTCTGGTTATGCTAGTGGTGACTCTAAAAGATCTTTATTCAGATTTAATTTTTTATCAAATAATGAAAATTCTACATTTTATAAAACATATATTGAAATGTTATTAGATAAAGCAAATAATTTTAATGTTGAATTAAGCAATGATTGAAAAAACTTTTTAACTAAAGAAAATATTATCGATAGTTCAACCAAAGAAGTTAAGATTCTTCAAATAGATTTAAATAAAAATTTTAATTTTGATATATCTGAATATGAGGAGTAGGATAAAATGGGTTTTTTTAAAAAATTAAAAGAGAGAATATTTGGAAATAAGGAAACCAAAGAGGATTTAAAAAAAGATAATAATGAAAATAATAATTTATCAGATTTTGATACTGATGAATCAAAAACACCAAAAGAGATTAACATAGAAAATAAATCAATAAAAAAAGAAAAAAATAATCAAAATGAGTCAGTAAATAAAGAAAAGAAAAAATTAACAAAAGAAGAAAAAAAACAAATTAAAGATGAAACAAAATTAATCAAAAAACAAGAAAAAATAGAAAAAAAAGCTGAAAAAGAAAGAATTAGGCAGTTATCAAAAGAAAACAAATTAAACAAATATGTTGCAGGTCTTTCTAAATCAGGTATAAATCTGACTAAAAAAATAGCCGAATTGCAAGCTACACATAATGAAATAGATGAAGATTATTTTGAGCAATTGGAAGAAATATTAATTATGTCTGATATTTCAGTTTCTTTAGTTAATGTAATAATGGATGAAATTAGAAAAGAAGTAAAAGCAGAAAATGTTCAAGATAAAAGTCTTATAGCAGAAATTATTGCAGATAAAATGTTTGCTGTTTATGCGAATCAATCAGTTGTAAACACTAAATTAAATTTGGACAATGAAGGACTAAATGTTTTATTGGTTGTAGGTGTAAATGGTTCAGGTAAAACTACATCAATTGCAAAAATTGCTTATAAGTTGATAAATGAAGGCAAAAAAGTTTTATTAGCTGCAGGAGACACATTTAGAGCAGGAGCTGTTGAACAATTAAATATTTGAGCAAAAAGATTAAATATAGACATTGTGTTACCTGATAAAGAGGGAGCAGATCCTGCTTCTGTAGTATATAAAGCATTTGAGCAGACAAAAAAAGACAATTATGATGTTTTAATTATTGATACAGCTGGTAGATTACAAAATAAAATAAATTTAATGAATGAATTAGCAAAAATAAATAAAATAATAGAAAAATTTGTTCCTAATGCACCTCATGAATCTTTACTAGTTCTTGATGCTACAACTGGACAAAATGGTGTAATTCAGGCACAATCTTTTAAAGAAGTAACACCATTAACTGGAATAGTTTTAACTAAAATGGATGGAACATCAAATGGTGGTATTATTTTAACAATTAAGGATAAATTAAATTTAGATGTTAAGTTAATAGGATTAGGTGAAAAAATGGATGATCTTCAAGAATTTGATTTGGATGCTTATATTTATGGTTTAATGAAAGGTTTAATGAAAGATGAACAATAATAAATTAAATCTTGAAAATAGAGAAAAATATATTGAGGCATTTAATAAATTTAATCATGTTTTAACTACTAATCAAAATCAAATTTTTTATCTTTATTATATTGAAGATCTTTCTTTGTCAGAAATTGCTGATATAGTAGCAACAACTAGATCAAATGTCTATGATACTCTTTCAAAAGCTAGAAAAAAATTAAAACCTTTTTTTGATAAATAATTATTTATTTTTCTATTTTTTCATTCATAATTGAATTATATGTTTCAATTGGCGCTGATGTGTTTAACATTATATATGTTAAGTATCCATTTTCAATTAGTGATCCTTTTGCTCAATAAACTTTTATGTTTGAATTTACAATCATTATTTTTTTTGAAAATTTAGTAGGTAATCCAATATCAGAAAAAATAACAATATTTTCTATTGTTCTAAATTCAGAAAGTTGACTATATAACTTGTTTAAAATAAATTGGTCACTACCTTCATTTAAACCTATGGCAATAAAAACTAATTTATAATCATTACATAAATTTTGCATCCTAAAATATCTAATGATTTCATTACTAAATCTATAATCATTTGTTATTACAATAAAAATAGTCATTTAAAAACTTTCTATAAAATATTTTGATAACATGAATAAAATTCCATTATCATTTTTAAAATAAAAATTAAAGAATAACATCTTTAATTAACTTATTTTAACAAAAAAAAAAAAAAAACAACATATTAAAAAAATAAAATTTTTTAAAAATTTTTAAAAAAAAAAAAAAAAAAAAAATTTTTTAAAAAAATTTTTAAAAAAAAAAAAAAAAAAAAAAACGACATGTTATAAATTGCAACTTTTGTATTTTACAAAACATGAATTTTATACTAATATAATATTATTGTTTTAAAAGCTTTTAAAAGTGTATTAAGTAAAGCTACTTAAAGCACAAGTTTAATTGTTTTTTCTATTTCTCATTATTAGTCAGACAATAACTCCAATTAAAATAACTCCACCTAAGATTGCTATAACACCACCAATTATTCTACTCATATTATTACTTGATTTAATTGTTTTAAATCCAGTAATTATAATTGTTCTTGATTCAGAATTTGTGTCTATTATTAATGTTCCCTCATTGTTGTAATATTTATTAATTGAAAATGTAAAAGTTAACGTACCTTTTTCATTATTAAGTTTTATACTTGATTTTTCAACGAAGATATTATTAATTGCAAAATCACTTGGTAAGTTTTTAAATATTTGTTCTTTGTTTTCAAAAACTAAATTTTGAATTTTTGAAATTTCATTATTGTAAAAATCATTTGGGGTTTGTAAATTTGTACCAACATCAAATTTGGTACTATTATCAGGTAATTCAGTAATAGTATTTTTCGAGATTTTGAATCCACTTACTGTTATATTTCATGCTCATGAGTCATTTGCACCTACATTAGTTACACTACCATCATCTTGTATTTGATAGTTAAATGTAGCAAAAGAAATTTTAAAAACAGCAATACCTTTTGAATCGTTAGATGAAACTTCTTTATTATATATAATAGATAAATTATCTCAATCTTTTCCTCAAACTTCATTATTGTTTGTATTTGTAAAATCAACTCAAAATGGAATTTTGAAATATCCACGTTTAACACCTTCTTGAACAATAGCTTTTCTTAATATTGTAGATTGATTGGTTCCATTTGCTGCATCAGAAGCTCAAATTTCTGAAATTTTCAAACCATTTTGTTCATATGAACTTAAATCTCATATAGCACTTAACCCTTCTTGTGTAATACTAGAAGTAACATTATCTTTTCTAAAACCAAAAATTGTTCATTTAGCTGAAGGACCACCAGAACCTGTTTTGTTAGAATTAGATGATTCAGAATTACCTTGTCATGTATTTAATGAAATAGTAAATGACATTTTACCTATAGCTGCATAAAATTTATAATCAGATATAACAATATTGTCTTTTGCTATTTTTTGAGCTTTACTTGGATCGATTATTCCTTGTTGATCTAAAGAAAGAACATATGGTAAATAGTGAGCTAATTTATCAGTTCCTGGGTTAGCATAATTATTTTCCTCACTAGCATCATAAGATGATAACAATTGGTCAAGAATATATTGTTTTAATTCATCCTCAGTTAAGATAGTTACATTTTGATATGGGATAATATTTAATGAATTACCTTCACCTGGTATATTTATATTTGATCAATTTTCATTTGTTAATTCGGCATTTTCAAGAGTTGTATCTAAATTAGCTCTAAATCCTCAAATGTTAATTTGACTAGAAAAATTTTGATTTTCTAAACTGGTATAGACATATTCTTTATTAATAACTATATCATATGTTAAATATGCAGAATAAGGCCTTTCACTTTCTGGTAATTCTGAAAATATATCACGAGAATTTCTTGAACGAGAAGAAGCTCTAAATGTTATAAAAAAAGAGTTAAAATCAGATTCTCAAGTGTCATCATTAATAGTTGGTATTTTTGCTAAATTAGTAAAATATTCACCATTACATACTCTTTCTCAAATCATTCTTTTTACAACTTGTTCTAATGTTGCTTTTTTGCCATTAGGAGTTGTTATTTGGGTCTTGTATAATGTAAATTCTGAACCAAGGTCTGATGGTGTAACAGCATTAATATTTATAAAGTGAGAATTAGTGATTCCATAAAATTGTGTTCCAGTTCTCATATTTCAATCAGTTGATTTTATTGTTGTTATTTCATGAGAACCAGGTTCAAAACCATTTATAGTTATAGTAGCAATTTTGTGATTTGTTTGTTCTCAATTATTTTTAAGACTTTCCAAATCAGTTATGTTTAATTCCCCAGTGCTTGTATATCTACTAGTTGCTCACAAATCGACAGTTAATGAACCTTGTGTAAATTGTTTATTAATTGTATTTGGATTAATTGTAATAATAGAATCAGATCTAAAGTTACTAAATGAACCTGGATTATCTTGAACTAATTGTGTCTCATTTCAAACCTTATTAAGATTAAATTTTTCAATTAAATAATTTGCTGTTACATCATTTATATGTATATGTTCACTATCACTAATATCAAAAGTGTTTTTTGTAAGAGTTGAATAATATCCATAAGTTGCAACACTAACTGCTTGGCCTCTATCGTTGGGATTGATTATTAAAGCTTTATTAGATCCACTTATTCCTTGCAAAAAATTAAATTTTCAAGGATCAGAAAGTGCTTCACCTGTGTCACTATATTGAGTTATTGAAAAAACATTTTTATTATCTAAATTGTCAATTGTTTCTCACAATGGAGTATATTCTTTAACATTTGATTTATTTGCATATTCTATAGTTTTAGCATATGGATATATTCTAATTCATTCACTATCTAATTCATCATTGATAATTACACTACCTCCTGAGTATGCAGGATGTTTAAGAATAAATGTGAACATACCACTACCATTTCCAGAATCTGAATCCAATAAACCACCTGAAAAGCCATTACCTATTAGTGGAGATATACCTTTACCATTTGAAAAATTGGTACCATTTTTCAAAACTGGAGCATTAATAAATTGAGCATTAAAAAGTTCTACTTCATTATTATAATCAATAGTAGTATTAAATAATGGATAGATTTTGTTTTCACTTTCTGTAGAATTTAATTTTCTGTTTCAATTAACACTAATAATAAAAGGAGCTCGATATGAAAGATTGCCTAAACAAGGAGTGTTTATTAGGAGAGAAAATCGAGGTGAAGCTGCATCATTATTAGTAATAATTCCACCAGTAGAAACTGAAGTTTTAATTACATCTAAATAATCATCACGTGAGAATAATTTTGAATCTGTTCTTATTTCTGTTCCTTGAATATATGTAAAGGCAGAACTATTAATTAGATTAAATGAACCGATGTTTAATACAATTTTTGTATTAGTTTCATTTTGCTTTACAGCTTTAGCAGTTACATAGTAATAATCATTATCAAATTGAATTGCTGCTAAAGATAAATAAGTTTCTTCATTATCATTTGTATCTATTACTGGAGTTTCAGTAATTGTATTATCTTTAATATTAAAAACAAAGAATTTTTGTTCAGATTCTGCATATCAATGTTTGTTATAAATTAATATTTTATCAGCAGCTGCATTATGGTAATAAATTGGAGATAATGTTCATAAGTCAGAACGTGAAAAATTTTTATTTGTTCCATCATAAGTATATGAAGCTATTGTCTTAGTAGTTGATCCATTTGTAGAAATACCATTAGATACATTAGAAATACTATTAAATATTTTTACCTTAATTTCAATATTAGTACCTGTTGTTATTCCATTATTAATATTTTGACCATCACGATATAAAACAATCAATGAATCATTGATTGGCATATATTCAGTAGCTAGTATTTCTGTATTAGCTCCAAAATCTGAATATCACAATATATTTTTAGGATTATCATTAGCTAAACAAACAAGCAAGTTTTTTACACCTAGTTCACCCATAGGAATTACATATCCATTGGGTATTGTTTTAACTATATTAGGATTAGTTATATTAGTTACTGAATCTTGTACTTGGGTATTTCCTTCAGTTGCTATATTTATAGTGTTATCACTATTAATAGAAAAACCTGAATTAGTAATTGCTCTAGTTTGATTATTTAATAAATTTTCATTGTTTATTAAAATGTTTGTTTGTTGCACTACTAAAGGTGTAATAATTGTAGTTCCTAGAGTAGTAACTACAGATGTAGAAATAAATAATTTCTTTTGTTTTTTAGTTAACTTCATAATGAAAACCTCAATTAATTGTTATCTTTAGTTGCTTTTTAGAAAGCAACTAAAGATATTAATTTGTTAATTTTTCAATTTGTCAATTTCTTTTTATTTGCACATAAAATAGTATATTTAGATTTAAGATCTAAACTTTTGGTAAAATGTTGTTAATTTTGCCAAAAATTTTATTTGAGAAAGAATTATTTACAATTTTATCTCTATTTAAATTAGTTTGATTTATAAGCATTGAAATTGTAATCACTAACTCACACATGGTGATGCTACTAATGGTAATAACAAATATTTTTTGTTTTTTGTATTATTACATATTTTATTATTAACCTTTTCAAGTGTTGTATTTTGAAGTAGTTAAATCAGAATCACTACCTATTACAAAATCACTATCTTGTTCTAATCCATCAATTGTTCCTAATCTCATTATAAAAGGAACTTTTATTGATTCACCATCGTATGTAACTTCATACATGAATTTACTTTCAAATCAATAAGCATCAGTATGACCCATATAGTAATCAAATCCGTTTGCCAATTTTTTATACTGATCTGATGTTCCTTCATATGAAACATATTTTATGCTATCAAATTTCAATTGTTTTCTTTGACCATTTAATGTACTTTCACTATAGTTATATGAAGTTATACTTTTTCTTAGTGCTTCAGTAGCACCTTTAGAAGATTTTGAAACATAATCTTTTCAAGTTAGTGAATTATTTTCTTTCAAATCATATGTAACCATTTGGTCATATCTTGAACGATTAATAGTTTCATAACCAAAAGCATATTTAGCATCATCTAAAGCAGTCATTGCTGTATATCTATATTGTCCTTCAATATCTGCTAACACTGGAAGATATGATTTAGATTGCATAACAGGTAATAAAAAGATATCAAATGGAAGCACTACATCAACAATCATATCTAGAATCATACCACCCATAACATAAAGACATGTACTTCTAAATTCAACTTCTTCTATACGTTTAGTAATTACCTTGTCTAATTCACTATAAAATCCAAAATAATCATAATATTCACCCTTTTCAATAAAGAGTTTATCTTCTCAGTAAAAACTAATATTATATTTATAACCATATTTATCAAACATTTTACTATATTCATCTGGACTTATATACTTTGAAAGTATATCTAGGTTGTCTTCTCAAAAATCTTCTATGTTACCTATTAATGTTCAATTGACATGATCTCTATCAAATATGGTATCATAAATTTTATCAAGACGATCTCAAAATTCGGGGTTATTATTCATTTGAGTTAAATCAAATTTCGAACCATTTTCATAACGTAATGATTCAAAAAATTGTTTTTTATCAATACCTTTAGCTGAAAGATTATTTTGTTTATAGTATTTGTAAGCAAATGCATGATCTTGATACATTTGAAAATAAATAAATTGTTCATCCATATTTGTAACAGTTAATACTTGTTCTTTAAATTTATATTTTTTAAGAACATCAAGATCAGCATCTAGTTGTTTTTGTTTTGTTTGAATTTTTTCATATTTTTGTCTATTTGAAGCATTTGACAGAGCACCATCTGGTACATCTGGCAATATTAATGGTATTCAAACAGAATTTTGTTGTCCTGTAGCAGGTAAAATGTTATTATAACTATAATCTCAGCTTCCACCTTTTCCTTTACCTGTGTAAAATTGTCTTCATGAAATATATTTTTCATTTGCTACAAGAGTTCCATAATTATTTTTGTGAATAAATTGTTCACCTCAAACACCTAAAACATCTTCAAAACCATAGAATAATTTTGTTGTAACAATTTTAGTTTCATTATTACTATCATTTCTAAGAGTAAATTGTAATTTGAATGAACCAGCAGGAATTTTTTCATCTCCCTCTTTTCAATTTCTTCAACTTAATACTTTTAAATCAGCAATTGAAACATATGGAATATTAGGGATATCAAAAAGTTCATTGAAAACTTTGCTATCTCTATTAGCGATATCTTTTAATTTATATTTTGAAACATCCTGAATATCTTTTCTTAATTTTAATTCTCTAAATTTCTTTTCAGCAATGTAGAAATTACTTATTGCTACATCTGGATCTTTATAAAATCCATCAACTTCATATGTTCTATCTACAGATTCACCATCTTTTGAAAATGTAAATACAATTTGGATTGAACCATTAGATTCTAAATCTTGGTTAGTTATAACTTCTTTAACAGTAACATTTACTCCTTCTTCATCCTTTGGTAATCCTTTAAATCAAGAATTTGTAATTTTATTAAGAGTTCAAACTTCTGCAATAGCCGAGAATTTTTTAGCTCCTTCTCTAGCTTCTATTTTAGTATTTCCATAAAGACGTTCAACTTTGATTTGAAAATCTTCAATTTGGAATCCTGATATAGTGTATGTTTTAGTAGTAATTTTTTGATTATCAAAATATAAATCATATTTTAATTTCATTTGACCTAAATCAGAATCATTACATATTACTTCAGCTAATTTAGGTTCAATACCATTTGATTTTTGTGGAAGACCATCAAAATATTCAGAGGTAATTTTATCTTTTGTTCAATATGATTTAATTGCTTGTTGGTCTTCAGCAATTTCTTTTCATTTTGGGCTAATTTGAATACTTTCATCACCATACATACGATTAATGATGCTTCTTGCAGGTTCCTTTTCAAAACCTTTTATTGAAACTGTTCTAGTAGTTGAATTATCATAGTCTTCAAAATCTTGAAATGTTAAATTAACTTTTATTTCTCCATCTTTAGCATTATACGATGATATACCTGTAAAAGCAACAAATAAATTATTATCTTTAGTTGCTTTTGGAAAACCTTCAAAATATTCATTTGTTAATTTTTCAAATGGTCAATTGTCTTTATTTGCATATAAACTAGCATATTTAGATTTAGGTTTAAGATCTAAACTTTTGACAAAATTATCAACATTTTTGTTAAAAGCTTTATTTGATGCAGAATTATTTACAATTTCATTTTTATTTGAATCAGAATTATTTGATTCAGGAGTACTTGAATTACATGATGTTGAAAATGTAACCACTGACATAACAAGTGATGATGTTACTATTGGTCATAATAAATGTTTTTTTTGAAATTTCATAATTTTCTCCATTTCTTTTTAGTTATTCAATTGCTTTTTATTAGCACATTACATTATTCAATACTTAATTTTAAAGTTTATTGTTTTTTTAAACCTTCAACAATATAAGTTCTATCTAAAACTTGACTATCTTTTGAAAACTCATATTGAATAAACATTACTCCTTCTTTTTCAATGAAATCTAAAGATTTTACTTTTACACTTACCCCTTCTTTTGATTGAGGCAATCCATTAAATCATTCAGAAGTTATTTTTTCAATTGTTCAATTAGATTCAGTAGCTGTTAAATTTTTAGCTTTTTGTGTTGGAGTGATAGTTACATTTTTATATAATTCATTAACAATTTTATATAATGAATTTTCCTCATCTACTTTTTTAAGTCCTTCAATAGTATAAATTCTGTATATCGAATCTCCATTTTTTGAAAATTTATACTCAACTGTTATTTTTCCTTCAAATGGTTTAAAAGCAATACCATTAACCTCTACTTCAATTTCATTTTGAGATTCAGGCAATCCATCAAAGAAAATTGAATTTATATCCTCTTTTTCTCAATTAGATGCTATAGCTTCAAGTTTTTCTGCTTTACTTTTTGGAGTAATTTTTATTGCACCATATAGTTCATCAACTTGTTTTTTTAAGGATTCAATGTTTTCGTTAGGATTATTATCAGGTTTATTATTAATTTCAACTTTTTTAAATCCAGATATTGAATAATTTTTATCAATATATTCATTACCTTTAGAATATCTAATTGTTATATCAATTTTTTCTTGATTTGGGAAACAATCAACTTTAATAACAGAAACACTTACACCATTTTTAGGTTTAGGTAATCCATTAAAAAAACCATCTACTATATTTGAAGGTGGTCAATACTGCTCACTTGCTTCAATTTGTTTACTTAGTTCAGTTAATGAAATATTAACATTACTATAAGTTTTTTCAACTAATTCTTCCAATGATTTACCATCCTTTTGTTGAGAACAAGAGGTAACAACTATACTACCTAAAAGAGTTACAGGTAACACAAATGTAGAACCTTTTAATAATTTTTTCATAAAAGAACCTCTTCCTTCCTTTGTTATAGATTTTTAGCCCCTCCATTTGATTTATCAACTAAACCTAATTTAACATTGAATTTAACTGTTACACGTTCATAATCTAATCAAATGTCGTATTCAAAACTTGTTTTTAATCAAACAGAACCATAACCAAAAGGCATATCATTACTATTATTTGGGCCAACTCATTCTATTGAGTTTTTTGATTCATCAATGTTTTTAAATGCAATTCAATCATATTGATATAATTCTTGATTTTTTATATTGTTAAAAATTCAATTTCTAAGAACTTCAGAAATACCACCATTTTTAATTGGATTTGCTAAATCATTTTCTTTATCTGGTCCATTACCAATATAATTGGCTTTTGCATTTTTTGTAATCATGTTAATAAATTGTTCATGATTTGGTTTTAATCCCATCATTCTAAACATAGCACCATCTTTATTAATTCATCCACCATTAATATTTGTGCCTTTTTTTTGATTAGTAAAATCCATTAATGGTTGAAGTCAAGCATATATGTATTCATAAGGGGCATACCCTTTATCTGCCCCAGCCAATATTTCTTCACCATTATCATTTCATCCTGAACCATTAGGATATTTTGATTTATCACTATTAAAGAAACCATTATAAACACTTTTTCAATCAAATAATGAATTAGTTAAAGGAGTAGACAAGTTTACAGTTTTTTTGAATAAATCGCTTCAATAATTTAAAGGATTTTCAAATCCATCAAATATATTTGTTTCTACATAAGTTCTATTATTATTTACTCAATCAAAAATACTGAATTTTAATTTTACAGTTCCTAATTTCATATTTTTACCTTTTTGGTATGTGGTTAGTGTATTATCAGCAGATGATACAACATCAATTAGTCTAACAACATTATATTCACGTTCTGCAGGAATTGTAAAATACTTTTTAACATTAGTCATTTTACCTTCATTTAGATCATCTTCAAAAACTGAAGTATTAATTTTTGATTTGTTAACACCTGATTTAACATTTATCATTCTAAATAGTGCTACTAATTTATAATGGTTTTGAGCTGCAAGATTTGAATTATAGGTAAGTTTTTCAAATCCAGTTACTTTAAAGTCTTTAAATACTGAAAAAATACCATCATATCAAGAAAATTCATAGGTTAAGATAATGCTACCAAATAGTGGGTTTGAATCATCAAAAGATATACTATCTAATCTAACATTAATACCTTCAGAGTTTTCTAATAAATTATTAAAATTGTTGTCATTTACATCTTCTAAACTTCAATTTTCTTTAGTTGCAGGAATCTGCGCACCTTCTAAAGTAGGAGTTATATCAATATCACCATATATACGTTCAACTTTTTCTTCTAGAGATTCTTTTCTAAAACCTTCAACTGTTACTGTTAATACAGAAGTAGAACCCGAAAATGATGATACAACAAAATAAGTAATTTCAATTTTTTGTTCATTAGGAAAATTATCAACACCTGCAACTTTATAAATTTTTCCATTTTCATTTGAAGGTAGTCCTATAAAGTTACTACTATTTATATCTTCTATAGTTCAACCATAAGCAGTTCTATCTTTTGCTAATTCAGTAGGTCGTACGGTAACAGCTCGAGAATTCTCTATATTTAAAACTTTACTATTTTGATTGTTTTGAATGCTAATCATGGTGATTGGTGGAATAATAGCCAACCCTGAACCAACAACCAATGATGAAATAATAAGTTTATTTTTCAGTTTCATGTTTTCACTACTCTTTCTATATTTTATATAGTCTAAATTTCAAGACAAAGCATACTTTAAAAAACTATGCAAAGGTATATAATAATGCTTTTTTTTTTTTTTTTTTTTTAAAAAAAATTTTATAATTTTTTTTATAATTTTTTTTTTTTAATTATTTTTTAAAATTTTTTTATATTTTTTTTTTTTTTTTTTTTTTTTCAATAAAATTTTATAATGTGTATAATACATATATTATATATATAATATATGTAAATGATTGTCTTTTGATACAAATGATTCTTTATTAGTAAAATGATAAAGGTAGAATTTTAAGATAATTTTTAAGTAAATCATTATCAAAAGTTATTTTCTTAAGATTAAGTATAATAAAACTATATGAAATTTATTGATCAAGTAAATATTGAAATAATAGCTGGTAAAGGTGGTGATGGTATCATCTCCTTTAGACATGAACATAGAGTAGAAAAAGGTGGTCCTTTTGGTGGTGATGGTGGTGATGGTGGAAGTGTTTATTTTCAAGGAGATTCAGGAATGAACACATTGTTACCTATTCACATCTTGAAACATATTAGAGGTAATGATGGGCAAAATGGAATGACCAAAAATATGTATGGAGCTAAAGGAGAGGATGTAATTATTAAAGTACCTTATGGAACATTAGTTTATGAAGGTGACAAATTAGTGTGTGATGTAATAGATGATAATAAATATTTAATATGTCAAGGAGGAAGAGGAGGAAGAGGGAATACTAAATTTAAATCATCAACAAATCCAGCTCCTAAGATATGTGAAAATGGAACATTAGGTCAAAGAAGAAATGTTCGTCTTGAGCTTAAGGTAATGGCTGATATTGGTCTTGTTGGATTGCCTTCAGCAGGTAAATCAACATTATTAAAACTATTATCTAATGCTAAACCAAAAATTGCTGATTACGCTTTTACAACATTAGTTCCACAATTAGGACTAGTCAAATACAAAAATAAATCATTTGTAATTGCTGATCTACCTGGTTTGATTAAGGGAGCATCAGAAGGAAAGGGATTGGGAATAAGGTTTTTAAAACATATTGAAAGATGTAGAGTTATAGCATTTGTTATTGATTTTGGTGATGAAAGTAAAGATCCTATAAAAGATTTTGAAATTCTTAAAAATGAATTAATTAAATTTAATAAAAAAATTATTGAAAAGTCATTTTTAATAATTGCAAATAAGAATGATTTAGAGGCTTTTAATAGTCACTATAAAAAATTTATTAATAAATATAAAAATTTAAACATTATTGATATTTGTGCTTTAAACTTTAAAGATATTGATTTATTAAAAAAGAAAATGTATGAGATATACGAACAATCAAAAGATGTAGTAATTGAAAAACCTGCCAATGAAATTTATGTTACATTAGATGATGATTTTGTAGTTAAAAAACTTTATGAGGGCATGTATGAAGTTTCAGGTAAATTGATAGAAGAAGTTTATCAAAGAAATCCTTTAAATACATATGAAAATATTTTAAGATTTAATAAAAAAATTAAAGATATAGGTTTATGAAAAGCATTAATAGATAAAGGAATTCAGCACGGAGATACGGTAAGAATTTTAGGATATCAATTCACTTGAGAAGATGAAATCTAAAATTTAGATTTTTAAAAGATATGGATAATAAAGAATTAATAAAAGTACTTATAATAAACAATGATAAAAAAATATCTCTTTTTGAAGAGATATAATATAGATAATTTGACACTTTTATTTTCTTATGTTTAATTTTTTGATTAAAGCAGCATAAGAATTGTAATCTTTTTCTTTTAAGTACTCAAGGTATTTTTTTCTTTTTTCAATTTTTGCAATAAAACCTCTTTGTGAATGTAAATCTTTAGGATTTTTTTTGAAATGAGGTTTAAGATTTTCAATATCTTCTGTTAAAATGGCAATTTGAACTTCGATTGATCCTGAATTTTTTTCATTTTTTCCAAATTCTTTAATTAATTCTTTTTTTCTTTCTGATGAAACCATCATTTTCCCTTTCATAAACACGTATTACCTAGCAATTATAAACTTATAAAAACCAAGCAAAACCTTAATGTATTAGTAGTTATTTTTTAGTCTTTCAAAATTTTTTTTATTTTTTAATGTATATACTTCATTAATTTTTTCTTCTGATATTTCTAGTATAGATGCTAATCCTAGATAAATGGCAACTGCTTTTTGAACATTTGATTTAGTAAGTTTCTTAGACATTTTTGTTACTATTTTGAACATTTCTAAAAATTGCTTATTAATGTCACTTGAAATAATTAATGGATTAATTATTGAATTTACATTTAATTTAATAGCAAATGACATTAAAAAATGTAATCCATCTGCATATTCCTCTAACAAATTATCTTGATTAATTTTTTTTGATTTTTTCCAATATTTGAATGATTGAACTTCATTTGCAAATTCACCAATTTCTGTATATAAAGCAATCAGCATTTTATCTGTATTATTAGAATCAAAATTAAATTCTTCATTAATTGCTTTATCTAGCAGTAATTGCTGTTCAATAATTTTGTTAAAGTTCATAATTTATTTTTGTTAATCAATTTTAATTTTTATAGAAGGACCCATTGTTGTTGATACAAAAACTGATTTCATATATGTACCTTTAACTGTTGAAGGTTTTAGTTTTTTAATCAATTGAATTACTGTTTCAGCATTTTCAGCTAATTTGTTTGCGTCCATTGAAACTTTACCTATTAACGAATGAATGATACCTGCTTTATCAGCACGATAATTTGCTTTACCTTTTTTAAGTTCTTCAACAGCTTTTGCTGTATCAGGTGTTACTGTTCCTGTTTTAGGATTAGGCATTAATCCTTTAGGTCCTAAAACTTTTCCATATTTACCAAGAGTAATCATCATTTTAGGCTCAGCAACCATTACATCAAAATCAAATTTTTCTTTTTTAAGAATATCTTCTAAATCTACTGCATTTACAACAATATCTGCTCCAACTGCTTTAGATGCTTTTTGTTGTTCAACATCATCTGTTGCAACTAAAACTCTTATTGTTTTACCAGTACCATTTGGTAATAATACAGCTCCTCTTAACTGTTGATCTGCTTTTCTTGTATCTAGATTTAGATTTAAAGCTATTTCAACTGAAGCATCAAACTTAACAAAAGAAGTTTTTTTTGCAATTTCCATTGCTTCTAGTAATGAATATTCTTTATTTTTATCAAATAATTCACTAACTTTTTTAAGATTTTTGTTTATACTTTTAGCCATTATTCATCACCTTCTTTATCAGATTCAGGTTTTTTAATAACTTCAGCTTCAACAAATTCTTTATTTTCAGCAGCAGCTTTAACTTCTTCTTCAAATTTAGCTTCAGCAGCAGCAGCTTTTTGTTCAGCAATTTGAGCAGCTTTAGCCTCTTCTTTGATTTTTTCTATGTTATCTCAACCTTCAATAACAATTCCCATATTTTTTGCTGTACCTGCAATAATTTTCATTGCTTGATTAACATCATCAGTATTTAAATCTACCAATTTATATTCAGCAATTTCTCTTAATTGGTCTTTTGTTATAGTTCCTACAATAGTTGTTTTAGAATTAGCAGAACCTTTTTGTATTTTTGCTGCTTGAATCAGCTTATATGCAGCTGGTGCTGTAAATAATCTAAATGTAAATGATTTATCTTTATAGATTGTGATTTCTACAGGAACAGGTTCAGAACCACGATCTTTTGTTTGGTCATTAAATTGTTTTGTAAATTCTGGCATCACAATACCAAGACCTGCTAGTTCAGGTCCAGGCTTAGCTTGACCAGCATTAAACTCCAATTTAGCAACCCTAACTATTTCTTTAGCCATAGTTTGGATAATCTCCTTGTATAAGTTAATCTGATCTCTAGTGGTCAGGCAATAAAATTGTTTTTATCTTCCACGTACCGCTAAGAGTGCAATTTACAATTGCTTTTTAATTATATCAAAATCAGCAAAAATAATTTTCAAATCTCTGTTTGAAAATAAATTAAATTAGGTAGTGAATTTAGTTTTTTAAGTGTAAATTTAATTTTTGCATTACATTGTATATTTTAATTTTAAATTAACTAACATCAAAATGAGCTTTTTGTCATTGTTCATATTTTTCAATAGAACCATATTTTCTAATATGAATTTTATCTTCAATAAATCTAATTCCATATATAAAACTAACTATAATAAATAGTGTTACAACAAGCATTATTCTTCCAATAATTATGTCTTCATAACTATTATTTGGATTAAAACTAATGATAGATTGTTTATCTAGAAAAGCAATCATAATTAAATCAATAAAAGGCATTAAAATAGTTATCAAAGAAGTAAAACCAATTACAATACAACTTATTCAAGCCATTGGCAAGAAATAAGATGTTTTTTTTGTTTTAATTCGATTTGTTTTTCTATTTACTATTCCTCCAAATATTGCTGCTACAATAAATACAAAAACAATCATTGACATTCATGTTGCAATTAAATCAGCAAATGTATATAATCTTCCCATACCTTGTCCATAATTTTTGTTATATGAATTTATATAAGATAAAGATCCAATTATAGAAAAGACTAATACTAAAGGAATGGTTAAGATTATGTAATAAATAACTCCTATTTTTGGTTTATTATCATTTAATTTAAAGCGATATTTAAATGTAAATGGTACTTCACCTTCTTTGATTAAACTTTCTGCATATCTTGGCATTCAAATTGCATAACTGTTGATGATTGATAATATTCCTATTGCAATTAAAATATTTACAATTCCATACAATATTCTACCTACATTATTTCCTCATGCTTTTTTCATAAATTCTTGCATTTGTGAAAAGCTTCCACCATTAATTGACATAGATATTGCTATTATTAAATAAATAGAGGTAACAACAACTAAGCCTGTTAAGATTGCCATAGGTGTTTTTTTAGGATTTTCCATTTCTGATTGAATTCCTGCAGCAACATAAAAGCCATCATATGTGAAAAATATTGCACTAACTGATAAACATAATCCTATTGATGGAAAAAATTTAGATAGTTGATTACCTTCTTTTATGAAATCCATAAAGTTGCCATAGTCACTAAATCCAATCTGAACTTTATTTCATCCACCCATATTCATTCCTACTAATACAAATCCGACTACTGCCACAAAACCTAATGGTAAAAATTTAATGTACATGAATATTTTATTTTGGATATTACCTGCTTTAGAACTTAAACCTGATACACACATAAAATAAATTGATATTCCAATTGAAATTAAAGTTCACAACAATCAATCAACATTTGTATTAAAAATAAAAGGACTACTATCTTGGTGAATTAAAGAGCCTATTCCATCTTGAAGTGTCATTATCAAGTAAAGTGGCATATAAAATAGATTAATAGGTAGATATAAATAAAGCATAAAATTTTTAGAAGCTTTAAATGTTTTTCTAGTATTAAATTCTTTTGTTCATCCTAATATTGAAAGATTGTCATTTCTAACTGACGAAATTTCTACAAGTGCCAATCCCATGGCAATAACTGAAAAAGCAGCAATTAATCAACTAAATATTGCTAATACTAATGAATTTTGTGAATTATTTAAAACTTGTTCAGACCGAAAAAAAATACCAGCACCAATTGAAGAACCCATTACTACTAAGATTGCTGAAAAAAAAGAAATTTTTTTCTTTTTAACTTGTAATGTGTTTAAATTATTACTTTTTTTAGACATTTAAATGACCAATCTTACAAAGATAAATTATAACAATAATATTTTTAATACAATAACAATAAATAATTTCCAACTACAAAATATATTAAAATTATTATTAAGTATGAAAAAATACATTTTTGCAACTGATGTTGATGGAACAATGTTAATGGATAATGGTAAAGTTCACCCTGAAACATTAGAAGCTTTTAAAAAAGCTAAAGAATTAGGTCATATTGTTGTTATAGCAACTGGAAGAGCGGTAAAAAGAACAAAATTATTATTGGAAATAATGCCTTATGTAAATTATTTTGTTTGTAATAATGGTGCAGTGGTTCATGATGTAGAAAAAGATGATTCATTTATTGTTCATGGTATTAACCCAAAATATTATTCAAGAGTCTATGATTTTGCAAAAGAAAATAATGCTATTTTTAAATTGCACACAAATAAAGATTGAATTGGATTTGCTGAAAACGATAAGGATAATCCAACACCTTTAACACCCGAACTTGATAAAAAAATTAGAGAACATATTAGAAAAAATCCAAATGATGAAAAACTTTTTAATGGTCAAATAATTACTGCATTAGCAATTTATTCAACAAATGAATTTTGTTTAAAATATTTTCCTTTTTTTAAAAAAGAATTTGGCATTGAAAATAGTGTATTTTTAACTAATGGTGTTTACTTAGATGTTAATCCAAAAAATAGATCAAAATGACAAGGTTTATTAGATCTTGCAAAGAAATTGAATATATCTGAAAATAATATCGTTACTTTTGGTGATAGTGGAAATGATATTGAAATGATTGTAAATGCTGGGAAAAACGGTTTTGCATTAGAAAATAGTCAAAAAGATTTATTAGAGGTTGCTAGCCAAGTTATTGGTTCTAATAATACAAATGCAATTGGTAAAAAAATTCTTGAATATATTGAACAAAAATAAAAAACAACAATGTTGTTGTTTTTTATTGTGCTATAAGTTTAATCATTAATTTAGTTATTTATTTTCTTTAGATTTACTTGAATTGTTTTTGTTTTTATTTGATGTTAATAATGTTTTTCTTTCTTTGTGTTCATATTTTTTAAATTTGAAATCATCAGATTTAACTATTTCAATCATTTTAAAATCATAATCCATAACATCTTTTAATTCATTATAGTCATCATCACTTAACTCATCAAATCTAAATACAAAACTAAAGTCGTTAAATATTGAAGAAATAAGGTTTATCATTTGAACATTAGATCATCTTGCTCCAGCTGCTCCTTGAGCTTCAAAATTTTCTAAAACAATAATATCATTTTTGTTTTTTATTCTGTTACTTAATTTTATTAAGAATCTAAGTGATAAACAGATAGAAATCTTTTTCTCTACATAAGCTTGTAATGATAATGGTTTATTTTTCTTTCTTATTTTAACAATCATTAACAATCATAAAATTCCTACAATACCTGTGATAATAACTCCAACTCCCATTCCTAAAAGTCTTTCTCAATTTTGAAAGATTGTTCCAAAGAATAGTTGTGTAGGATTTATAAATCCTCATGTGTCAGGTGGTTGTTTATACATTTCTTGCAATTTAACTGCTAAGTCAACAATACCTGAAATGATAAGTGCAGAAACTAAACAACAAAAAGTAATTAACATAACACAACAAATGAAGTCAAATATAAATACTGATCATTGTCTACCATTTGCAATTTGAGGATCATGTTTATAGTTACTTGATCTAAACAAAACTTTGATAATAAATCCAAGTAATCAATTTTTTCTGCTTAAATTTTTATCAATGTATTCATTCATTAGTGTATAAAAACGATCACCTGAATAAAATCTAGCAGCAGATATTTGTTTAGAAGAGTCAGCTACTAAATTAATACCTTTAGCTTTAACAATATAACTTGCCATTTTTTCCTTTCTAATTTAAATTCCATAGACAATTATATAGCACTATATAATTGGGTATAGAAACAATATTATAATATAATTAAAATAAAATGGATATTTAAGTTAGAAAGATATTATCACAAATAATTGTTACAAAATATTATGAAATCAAATAAGCAAACAATAACATATAAACATATTAAAGGACAATATCCAATACCAATGATAATGGTTTGGTATGATCCAAATAAAGATGTTTTTGATGAAAAATATAATTATAGTTATGGTGAATGAACAAATAAATATAAAACCATATGATTTGTAAATGCATATCTAATATATGATGAAAAAACTGGTAAAGTTGTTGCATATAAATATAATGAATTTGCAAATATTGTTTGATTATTAAGAATGATTAATATAGATCTAGAAATTAATTTAGATAATTCAATAAAGCATTCAATTGAGAAATATTATTTAAATGAGTTTATCAAAATTAATTAGTTATTTAAACTATGATATAAAATAAATCTAATGAACACTTTAATCATTGTTTTATTTTCCATTTTAGGTCCAATATGTTTTGTGGCACTGTCTATTAGTTGTTATATTGTTTTAAAGTCATATTACTTAAAAAAATATTCAAAGTATTTAAATGAATTGGAACAATTTTTGACAAGTGAACCTTATATTGAAACTTTAACAATGTTAAGAACTGTTGATATATCATTGAGAGAACAAGAAAAAACATTAATGAATAAAATAATATCTTTACCTAATGATGAAATTCAAATAAATGATGTAAAAATGGAACAAATAAATGAAAGTAAAGAAAATTTTGCTACTAAAACAATTGATATTGAAGAAAAAATAAAACGATTAAATAGTCTAAAAAATAATCTAATTGATAATTTAGAAAATGCACATGTTTTTTCATGTAGAAGAATAATTTTAAATGTTGAAGATGAAAAAAAACAAATGGAAATTATCAAAAAAATAGTTAGTGATCAAACAAAAGAATTCATTGATCCTATTATTGATTTTGAAGAGAAAAAGCAAAAATATGTCGATATATTAAATTCTATTGAATTAGAATCTAAAAAATGAAATGATGAAGTTAATAGTGATATTTTTAAAAAGAATATAGAAGAAAAAATAATAAATATTAAACAACATTTAAATGAAGCTATTGATTCTATTTCTTATAGAGATAGTGAGAGAACTTTTAGATTATTTACAACATTTAAAAAATCACTTTTTGACTTAGTTCAATTTGGAAATTATT
>CAYURK010000001.1:0-54512 GCA_964447225.1 uncultured Metamycoplasma sp. | reverse complement strand
CTTAACCCAACATCTCACGACACGAGCTGACGACAACCATGCACCACCTGTCTCTGCTGTCCCGAAGGAAATACCAAGTTACCGGTACGTCAGCAGGATGTCAAGACCTGGTAAGGTTCTTCGCGTTGCTTCGAATTAAACCACATGCTCCACCGCTTGTGCGGGTCCCCGTCAATTCCTTTGAGTTTCATTCTTGCGAACGTACTCCCCAGGTGGATCACTTAATGCGTTGGCTCCGGCACGGATGGGCCCATGCCCACCCACACCTAGTGATCATCGTTTACGGCGTGGACTACCAGGGTATCTAATCCTGTTTGCTCCCCACGCTTTCGTCCCTGAGCGTCAGTGTACATCCAGTAAACTGCCTTCGCCATTGGTGTTCTTCCTAATATCTACGCATTCCACCGCTTCACTAAGAATTCCGTTTACCTCTATGTAACTCTAGTCAGTCAGTATCCAGAGCGGGCTGAGGTTGAGCCTCAGGCTTTAACTCCAGACTTGACAAACCGCCTACGAACGCTTTACGCCCAATAATTCCGGATAACGCTTGTGACCTATGTATTACCGCGGCTGCTGGCACATAGTTAGCCGTCACTTTCTAATAAGGTACCGTCAAGATTTAATCATTTCCTATCAAATTTTTTCTTCCCTTACAACAGCAGTTTACAATCCGAAGACCTTCATCCTGCACGCTGTGTCGCTCCGTCAAGCTTTCGCTCATTGCGGAAAATTCCCTACTGCTGCCTCCCGTAGGAGTCTGGGCCGTATCTCAGTCCCAGTGTGGCCGATCAACTTCTCAGTCCGGCTACATATCATCGCCTTGGTAGGCCTTTACCCTACCAACTAGCTAATATGACGCACCCCCATCTTTAAGCGGGGCAAACGCCCCTTTTATGAAAGAATCATGCGATTCTAAAACGTATTCGGTATTAGCTATTGTTTCCAACAGTTATCCCAATCTAAAAGGTAGGTTAGGTACGTGTTACTCACCCATTCGCCACTAGGCCATAAAGACCTCGTCCGACATGCATGTATTAAGCACACAGCAAGCGTTCATCCTGAGCCAGGATCAAACTCTCGAAAATTGACATAATATGGTTCTTATAACCAGTTTTCAAAGAACTACTTTCTAGCAAATTCCAAAAAACACAAAAAACTTAATTCATAAGTCAAATTAAATTTTATTTTTTAAACTTACTAGGTTTATGTATTTTACAATAATAAATATAAAATATTTAAAAAATTTTTTGGGTTTTTATATTAATAGAAAATGTTACCAATTAAAAAAAACAAAAAGGTCCAAAACTAGACCTTTGATTTATATTTTAATTTAAGGTATCTTCTTTAAGTTTAATGTTACCATTTTTATCACATGTTATTTCATACGATTGTTCTTTTATCATATCTTTAGCAATTATTTTTTTAGCAATAAATGATTCAATATCATTTTTAATTAAACGATTAATTGGTCTAGCACCAAATATTTTGTTATAACCATTTTTCATTACATAATCATAAATATTTTTATTAAATGTAATAGTGATTTCTTGATTTTCATAAACTCTTTTTGCAAGGTAATCAAGTTCTTTTGCAATTATTTTTTCAATTACTTTTTCATTTAGTGGATTAAATATAACAATTTCATCAATTCTATTAATAAACTCTGGTCTAAATACTTTTTGCATCTCTTGGATTACTTTTTCAGTTGATGCTTCTTTTTCCAATATTAATGATGAACCAACATTAGATGTCATTATTATTATTGTATTTTTAAAATTAATTTCTTTTCCTTTTGAATCTTTTAAAATTCCATCATCTAAAATTTGTAACAAAATATTAAGAACATCTGGATGAGCTTTTTCAATTTCGTCAAATAAAACAACACTATATGGATTTTGTCTTACTTTATCAGATAATTGAGACATTTCTCCATATCCTACATAACCTGGAGGAGATCCAATCAATTTAGAAATTGAGTGTGCTTCCATGAATTCAGACATATCAATTCTAATCATTTGTTTTTCACTATCAAAAAGAGAATATGCAAGAGATTTAGCTAATTCAGTTTTACCAACTCCAGTTGGTCCTAAAAACATAAATGAACCAATAGGACGATTAGGATCATTGATGTTAGCTTTTGATCTTAAAATAGTTTCTGACACTAACTTAGTTGCTTGTTCTTGACCAACAACACGACTATTTAAATCTTTTTCTAAATTTAATAATTTTTGAGCTTCAGATTCAACTAACTTTGAAACTGGAATTTTTGTTCACTTAGAAACAATTTCTGCAATTTCATTTTCTCCAACACTATCTCTTACTAAAGTATTTTCAGAATTTTTAGATGATTTTTCTAAATTAGAAATTTCTTTTTCTAATTCTGGAATTGATTTGTATAACAATTCTGATGCTTTTTCATAGTTAGATTCATTTTGAAATTGAATTAATCTTTGTTTCAATAATTCTAATTGAAACTTTTTATTAGATAATTCTTCTACTGATTTTTTTTCAGAATTTCATTTTTTACTAATTTCACTTATTTCTGAATCGATTGATTTTAATTTAGTTTCTATTTCTTTAATTCTAAGCTCGTGTTTTTTTGAACTTTCTACTTTATCTTCTTTTGTTAAAGCAATTTTTTCCATTTCTAATGCAATTTTCTTTTGTTCAAGCTTTTCCAAAACTTCAGGTTTTGAATTCATAATTGTTTTTAATGTAGCAGCTGCTTCATCAACTAAATCAATTGCTTTATCTGGTAAAAATCGATCTGAAATAAATCTAGATGACATTTTTGCTGCTGCTACAATTGCACTATCTTCAATTTTTACACCATGAAATGATTCAAAACGGTCTTTAATACCACGCATTATTGTTATAGTGTCATTAATAGAAGGTTCAGCTACATCAACTTTTTGCATTCTTCTTTCCAAAGCAGCATCTGTTTCAATATATTTTTTGTATTCATCATATGTTGTTGCTCCGATTAACATCATTTCACCACGAGCTAACATTGGTTTTAAAATATTTGCGACATCCATTGCATTACCGCTTGCATTTTTACCAGTACCTACAATCATATGTATTTCGTCAATGAAAATAATAATATTTCCATTTGACTCTTTAATTTGTTTTGTAAGATTCTTAACTCTTTCTTCAAATTGACCTTGAAATGAAGCTCCTGCAAACATAAGCGCTAAATCTATTTCAATTAATTCTTTATTTTTTAAATTTTCAGGAACATCTCCTAAAGCTATTTTTTTGGCTAAACCTTCAACAATAGCAGTTTTACCAACTCCTGGTTCACCAACTAGAACTGGATTATTTTTGGTTTTTCTAGAAAGAATCCTAATAACTCTTCTTATTTCATCATCACGACCTATTGTAGGTTCTAATTTATTTTTCATTGCTAATTCAGTTAAATTTTTTCCATATTTTTTTAATGAATCAACATTTTGTTCATTCGGTGTAAAACTAAAATCCATAATTTACCTCCTTTAAATTGAGTAAATTAATTTACTCATATACTTATATTATAGCACTTAAATATTAAGAGTGCTAAATTTATTTAACTTTTATCTTGTTATGATTTTTTATTTACTAACTTAGAAAATGCTAATTTTTTTGAAACAATAATTTTTGTAATTTTTAATAAATAAAAAAATTTTGGTACTTTTTGTATATATAATAATGTGTAAAATTTTAAATCTATGAAAAAAGAAAAAAAATTAATTGAATATTTTAATGAAATAGCACAAAAAGCATATGTTCCTTATTCAAATTTTCATGTTGTTGCATACTTTGAGAATAAAGATGAAACTAGTTTTAGTGGTATTAATATTGAAAATGCTTCTTATCCAAATGGACTTTGTGCTGAAAGAGTAGCAATCCACTCTGCTATTAATAATGGCATAGATACCAAAAATGTAAAAACTATTCATATTTACTCTCCTGACTCAAAAGATTATTTATCACCTTGTGGAGGATGTAGACAAACAATTAGTGAATTGGTTAATAATGATGTTTTAATTAGAATGTATAACAAAGAAGGAAAATATATTGAAGAAAAATTTTCTAAAATGTTCCCTTATATGGTAGACCAAAAAAATATCAAAGGCGAAAAATAATGAATGTTTGTTGAGTTGGAATAATTGGAAGACCAAATGTAGGCAAATCAACATTAATAAATAAAATTATTAATTATGATCTATCAATTATTTCTAATAAACCACAAACAACTAGAGATCAAATATTAGGAATATACAATGAAAATAATTATCAAATAATTTTTACAGATACTCCAGGTATTCATAAAGCTCAATCTAAATTTGGACAAGATTTAAATAAGAAGGCATATGAAATTCTAAATGAATCAGATTTAATTTTATTTTTACAACCAATAAATGAAGAAATTTCAAGTGGTGATTTAATGATATTAGAGAAAATAAAAAATATCAAAAATAAAATATGTTTAATCACAAAAATTGATTTAAATAAGGATAATAACAAATTACATGAAAGAATAATTCAATTAAATGATTATGACTTTAAAGCAATTATCCCTATTTCTAAAGATAATGACAAATCAATTAACAACTTAATTGAAGAGGTTAAAAAATATGCTTACGAAGATAATCAATTATATGATGATGATTATATAACTGATCGTAGCGAATCATTTATTGTTCGAGAAATAATTAGATATTGTGCAATTGAAAATTTAAATGATGAATTACCACATTCAATTAATATTGAAATTAATGAATATAACATTGATGAAATTAATCAAAAAAGAAATATAAGTGCAACAATTTATTGTAAAAAAGAATCTCAAAAAGGAATTATCATTGGTAAAAATGGACAAATGATTAAAAAAATCGGTACTATGGCTAGAAAATTAATTATTAAAAAATTTAATTATAATGTTAATTTAAATCTTCAAGTTAAAGTAAATAAAGATTGAATTAATAATGAAAAAGTAATTAAAAAATTTGGATATTAAAATCTTCTACGTCTTTTTCTTGAACCAATTTTAGCTTCATCTTGATTTAAAGAACTATTTAAAACACCAAAAAAGTTTGTTACATCTCTAATTTTTCCAACAACTACTAGTTCATCTCCTATTTGAAATTTTGCATTTGCAGATGGTAAATGAGTTTGATTATCTCTTTTATATAAAACAAGAGTTAAACCAAGCTTATTAAGATGCATATTTTTAAGTTCAATACCAACATAATTATTATTTAAAATTTGTGTTGATCCAATAACAAATCCGTCTCCAAGTTCTGTCAATGATTTTGAAAATTTAATGAAATTAATGTTTGTTGCAATTAAAGCTGTTCTAGTACCTGATTCATATTCTGGTCTAACAATGTAATCAACACCTATTTGTCTTAAAATACGAGCATGACTAGAAGATGAAGACCTTGCAATAATATTTTCAATATTAAGTTCTAATAATATTGCAATGATATCAATATTATTTGATATTGCAACAATTATTGTTTCTATTTCATTAATACCAAGTGATTCTAATATTTTAGGATCTGAAGCATCAGCAACAATAGTTGTTACAGAAGGATAATTAGAAAATCTTGCTAAACGTTTTTCATCACTATCAATAACTAAAACTGGAATATCTTGTTCTATTAATTCACTAACAACAGCAAAACCAAATCTTCCTAAACCAATTACACAAATATTATTTCTATTCTTTTTTATAGTTCTTGTTTTTTGCATACAATCCTCAAATCAAATATTATTTAAAAAATAATATTATACATTATAATAAATACATAAATTTTAGCAACCATGAAAAAATATAAAAATATTAGTCTTTTTAGATGAGTTAAAAGATTATTCATGAGAATGTCTAATCTTCAAATAATATTGATAGTTTATCTATTAACAACTTTTATATCAGCTAGCCTTTTGATGACACCATATGCACAAACAGGTAAAGAAAAAGTTGATTTTATAGATGCTTTATTCACTGCAGCTAGTGCTTTTAGTGATACAGGACTAACAACTGTTACTACTGCTACAACGTGAAGTTGATTTGGACAAATGATAATAGCTATTCTAATTTTAGTGGGTGGGATTGGAATTTTTGCCCTTAAATTTTGAATCATCAATATTATTTTTAAAAAATCAGTTAATATTACATCAAGAAATATTTTAGAAAAAGAACGTGGATCTTCAAATTCTGGAAAACTTAAAAAAACAATTAAAATATCAATTAGTTTTCTATTTATCACAATTCTAATATCAATATTTGTTTTATGAGCAATTTTTTATTTTGAAAAAGGTAACTTCACTGGATATGAAGAATATGATCCTTATCATGATCCTTTGTTATCATTTAAAAATGCTGTTTTTCATTCTATAAGTGCAATAAATAATGCTGGATTTGATATCCTTTCAGGAAGTTCATTGAGTCCATATTATAGTGTCTATTCAATTCAAATTATTTTCATAATTTTATTAATTATTGGTGGAATAGGATTTCCAGTAATTTATGATGTTGTTCAATATATAAATCACAAAATAAGAAGAAGAACAGATTTTACATTTTCTATTTTTACAAAAGTTAGTTGTTTTACTTATATATTAGTTTTTTTAGTTGGATTTTGTTTAACATTAATTTTTGAAATTGGTAATAAAGATGGTATTTGATATAACTCATCTGCAGGCACAAATGGAAATAAATTTATGGCTATTCTTTTTTATTGTTTTTCAACTAGAAATGCTGGATTTGCAACATTACCTAATGGAATTGAATTTAGTGAAGCAACTTTAATTGTTTTTTCTATTATGATGTTTATTGGATCTTCACCAAGTTCAACTGCAGGAGGACTTAGAACTACAACACTAGCTATTATTGTTGTTGCAATATGAAATAGATTAAGAGGAGTTGATGGTGTTAGATTATTTAAAAGAACGATAAGAAAAGAAACGGTTTATTCTTCATTTATTGTTTTAGGAATTTCATTATTTATAATTATTTTTTCAACATTTTCTTGTTATACATCATTAAATAGTATGTGAGGAAATGCTGACAGTAGTCAATTAAATTTCATTGATGTATTTTATGAAACATGTTCTGCTTATGGAACAACAGGATTATCTAATGGATTAACATCCTCATTAAATGTTTATTCAAAATTAGTTATTATCATTACTATGTTTATTGGACAATTAGGAATTTCTTCAACAATGCTAGTATGAAGAAAACACAATCCTAAAAACGATTACACATACATTAAAGAAGATATATTGATTGGTTAAATTACCATTTAATATCACAAATAAATTGAGTGTCATTTAAATATTCAAGTTCTTGATCTAGGTCATGAAAAACAATCTTATAAGAATGAAGATAAACTCTTTTATCAAATTTACCACCATATTTTTTATCACCATAAATAGGATAATTTAAATATTTTAAAGTTAATCTAATTTGATGCTTTTTACCAGTTAAAATTTTTGCATATTTTTTATTTTTATCTGTAAAAAATATTGTTTCCATTTTAATTCCAGGTTTATCATTAAATAATTCAATTTCATGATTTTTCATATTTTTTCTACCGTAAAATATTACATGTTTTTTATCTCAAGGAAAATCTGATTTTAATAGATAATATTTTTCATGCATATTAATTTTTTTATTTAATTGAACAAGAGATTTGTAAGTCTTAGCATAAACAACCAGACCAGATGTTGAACGATCTAAACGACCTATAGATGCTGGCTTAAATGAATCAATTTGTTGATAATTTAAGTAAGAAAGAACCTGATTGTCTAAAGAATCAATAAAACCATGCATAGAAACATTAATTGGTTTATCAACAACTAATATGTTTTTGTCTTCGTATATAATTTTAAATTGAATAGTTGTAGCTAAATTTTTTTTAATTTCATAATCATCAATTCCATAAACAAAGATCTCATCACCAGCAATTAAAGAATAAGATTTATTATTTGTTTTTTTGCCATTAACTTTTATGTCTTTTATTCTAAAAAGTTTTTCTATAATTGAAATAGGAACGTTATTTAATTTTTTAATTATATATTTAAATAATGTACGACCCTCATCATTTTTAGTTGCTTTAAATTTCAATAATTTCATTTAATTATTCTTCTCTTTGAGAACCATATAAATCAATAACTTCTTCTGTAGTATCAGAATCTAAATCAATGTTAGCAAAATCACTTAATCTTGGCAATTCATTAATTGATCTTATTCTGAAATAATCATAAAACTTATCAGTAACTCCAAACAAAACAGGATTACCAGGAGTTTTTGCAATACCCACTTCTTCAACTAAACCTTTTAACATTAATAAATTAACAAGGTGATCTGATATTTTTCCTCTAATTGCATTAATTGATGATCTTGTAATAGGAGCTTTATATGCAATAATTCCAACAACCTCCAGTGCTGAATCAGATAATTTAGCTCTTTGCTCATTAGTAACTAATGTAGAAATAAATTCTTTTGCTTCTGGAATAGTAACAAACTTATATATACCATTATATTCCTCAACTATTAAACCTCTTTTTTCTTCATTAAAAGCTTCAACAAATTTATTCATCAAATCTTTTGCAGATGCTAATGATTCAAGATTAAATACATCTTTAATATCTTCAATTTTTATACCTTCGTCACCTTTAATATAGATTAGTGATTCAATTACCTTTTCTCTTTGTGTCATAACTAATAGTTTACTCCTTTTTTAATTATAATTTCATCAAATTGATTATCTTGTTCTAAAATTAATTCTTCTCTACGTGACATATCAAGAATAGCAATTAATGTAATTACAAAATGATTCAAAGAAGGAACTGTAAATAATTTTTCAAATGGAATAATTGTTGTATTAAGTGAATCAATTATTAATCTAATTTGCTCTCTTCTTTCTGATGGAGATAAATTAAATGTTTCCAATTTAATTTTTCTCAATTTATCTGCATAATTTCTTTCAAACATTTTTCTTAATGTTTTAATAAGTTTTGATGTTGTTCCATATCCATCTAAAGCTGATTCATCAATTTCTCTCAAAAATCCATCTGTATTAGAAGGCTTTTTAATGAAAACTTCTTTTCTCTTTGCTTCTTGAAGCTTTAATTCTTTTGAAATTCTTTTAAATTCTTGATATTCTGCTATTAATCTCAAAATTCTCATTCGATCTTCTTCAACTTCTTTAACTTCTTCAGGATCTGCTAATATTAATCTTGCTTTAATATAAATAAGTTCTGAAGCCATAACAAGATATTCACTAGCTATATCAATATCTTTTTCTTGTAAATCTTCAATTATTTTTAAGTATTGAGTTGCTAGTTCAACCAAATCAACTTCAAAAATATCAACATTTTTCTTCTTGATTAGTTCCAATAGAAGATCAAGAGGACCATTAAAATCACCCAAAGAAAAATTTATATTACTTGAATCAACATTTTTTTCAGACATTATAGATACACCTCAATCTACATACTACATAATTTTAATATTAAAATTACTATTTATTTTTAGATTTAGATTCTTTTTTTCTAATTGATTTTTCATATTTTTCTTCTTGTTTTTTTTGATTTTCTAAAATTCTTTTTTCTCTTTGCTGATCTTTATATTCCTTTTTAATTTGTTTAGTTTCTTTTTTTTGCATTTTTTTCTTATATCTAATTGCTGCTTTTGAATTTTCTTCATCTTGCTCTTCTACATCTTCTTTAAAATCATAAAAAGGTTTAACAAAAGATGATTCAACAATTTTTTGAATTCTTTCAGCTAAAGCAATAGTATTTTGAGTATCAAATGAATGAGCAGAAATTTTTTTATGAAAAATTACCTCAATTTTTAAAACATCTTTTCTTTTATTATCAAACGCACCAACAGAATTATTTATTGTAAAAGGAACAATAGGTATCATTTCTTTTTTAACAACTTTAAAAGCGCCAGGCTTAAACTCAGAAATAGTACCTTCTCTATTTCTTGTTCCTTCTGGAAAAATGATTCCGTATGTTTTATTATTTTTAACAAATTTACCAAAAGCATCATATGTTTCTAAACTTTTTTTTATATCATTTCTATCTAAAAAAAATGTATCAATACAATTTAGTGGATATCTTGTATAACTGTGATATTGTAAAGATTGTTTTGCAATAAAAGTTGCAATTTTATTCATATCATCTTTAGCTTCAGTTTGAGCTTTTAAAGCATAAATTAAAGCTAATGGGTCAAAATTATCTTGATGATTACCATAAAGAATACAAGGACCTGTAGTACCTAAATTTTCATAACCTTTAACTTCAATTTCAATTTTTAATGATTTCATTATTGAAATAACTTTTTTTAAAATATAATCAAATCTCAATTGAAGTGAATATCTTGTATTATCATTTTTTGAATTTTTTCATAGTCTTTTAGCTTTTTGAACACCAAATCAAATTTTTAATTTATACATTGTTTAAAATCCTTTCATTACAAAAGCAATAACATAATCATCTTCTTTTGAAGTTGATATTTTAAAATTTTTAAATTCAAAATAACCTCTTATATTTCTTTTAATATTAATATCATGATAATTGTGAAGATTATTATCTGCTTTAAATAATGCTTCTTTGATTGCTCATCTTTGAGCTGCATATAAACATTTATTTTCTGCATTTAATCATTCTTTAAATTCATCATTAGATAAGATTTTTTTAAAAAAACTATCTTTTTTATTTTCAAATCTTCTAATAGAAGTAATATCAACACCAATCATAATAATTACATTAATTATATATAAAGTATTAATTTATTTTATTTTTCAAAAATGAAAATCTTTTTGGTTTTTGTCTACTTACTTTGCTTCTTGAATAATCACATTCAGGTCATCTAGAACATGATATAAATTCTTCTTTTGATTTTCTAGATGTTTTATAAATTAAAGGAGAACCACATTTTGGGCAATCTTCTCCAACAAAACGATCTATTAAAGTTGTTTTCTCTAATGTTAATTCTGCAGTTTTAAATGACTTATCAAATCTTTCTCAAAATGTTTGCATTAACTCTTTATAGTCAATTTTACCATCAGCTATTAAATCTAAATCTTCTTCAACTCTTGCTGTATAGTCTTCAGTTATTTCATTTGGAAAACCTTCAATTAATTTTGATAATACAACTTCTCCAAATTCAGTAGATTTTAGAGATGTTCCTTCTTTTTCAACAAATTTACGATCAAGAATTTTTTCAACAGTGGTTGAAAAAGTTGATGGTCTCCCAACCTTAATGTCATCTAATTTTTCTATTAGTGATCCATCTGTATATCTTGCAGGAGGTTTTGTTTCATGATCAAATATTTCATATTTTTTCACATCAATTGAATCACCAACATTGTATTTTGGTAATTCTTTATCATTGTCTCTATCAGATATAGCTAAATACCCATCAAATAAAATTTTAGATGAAGACAATTTGAAATTATATCCATTGTTTTCTAGTTCATATCTTAAAATCTCACGAGTAGGAACACTCATAATAGATTTCATAGTTGTTACTCATATTATTGAATATACTTTAAATTCACTTGATGATAAATTGTATTTTTTTTGAGCCAACTCAGGAGTTAATGAAATATCAGTTGGTCTAATTGCTTCATGAGCATCTTGGTCACCACTAAATCCTTTAATATCCTTTGCAACATATTCAGTACCAAATTTATTTGTAATATATGATCTAGCTTTAGCAAGAAAATTTTCAGATAATCTTGTTGAATCAGTTCTAGGATATGAAATAAGACCTCCATCACCAAAGCCTTCATATAGTCTCTGTGCTGCTACCTGAACTGCTTTTGACGAAATATCTGCTTTTTTGTACAAAACAGCTTGTTTTAAAGGAGATATTTTAGCATCATTTTTTTTAGATATTTTAATATCAACAACTTTTAAAGGACCTTTTAAAATTCCAAATATTTCTTTAGCTTTATCATTGTTAATTCATTCTTTATTTTCAAATTCGCTTTTTGAATTATAAAATGTTGCATTTAATTCATCATTAATTTTTGCATTTATTGTTGAATATTTGATAGGAATAAAAGATCTAATTTCATTTTCTCGATCAACAACTAGTTTTAAAGCAATTGATTGAACTCTACCTGCTGTTGGCTTTTCTGGATAATTTGACATTTTTTTTGTCATTAAATTAGTTAATCTAAAACCTATAATACGATCAAGCATTCTTCTAGATTTTTGAGCTTTAACAAGATTAACATCTATATCAGTCGGATTATCAATAGAAGCCATGACTGCTTCTTTAGTTATTTCATTGTATTTTATTCTTCTATATTTTTTTTCAATATCTAAAAAATGAACTAAATTATCACCAATAGCTTCACCTTCACGGTCAGGATCAGTCGCAATATAAACAGTTTTGGCTTTTTTTGCTTCTTTTTTCAATTCATCAACAATATGTTTTTTTTCAGGTTCTATTTTATATATTGGTTCTCAGTTATCAAAATCAATACCTAATTTTTTCTCGCCAGTAGCAGGCATTTTGACAATATGACCTACAGATGCCATTACTTCATATTCATTACCTAAATATTTTTGAATTGTTTTTACTTTGTTTGGTGACTCAACTATAACTAAATACTTCATGTATAAATTTAAACTCCTCTTAGATGTATTTTTTATTTTATATAAAAGAAAAAATTTTTAATCTAAAAAAATAATAGAAATAGAACATATTAAATTTTTAAATAATTTAATAAGTATAATTTTTTTTATTTAAAATTTATTAAAGATTTAATATAATTTAGTGGATATTTTTAGTTGAATATCAAAATACTTGTAATTAATACATTTTAAAAAATGTTTAGTTTAGGAGATAAAAATATGTCAAGAAAAAGAAGAGATGGGTTTGATTATTATATTGATAAGTACTATGATCCATATGAAGATAATTATGAGACTCGTGATATCTATGAGGATGATTATGCATATAATGATCGATTTGCAAGAAGAAACAGATATACAAATGAAATTGCAGGTAGACCAAGATTCATTGATACTTCATCAGTTTATGGAGGTGGAAGACCTCAGCAAGGAACAATTGAATTTTCAGCAATACCTGGTCAAGGTGGATTAGATGTGAATTCTAGACCTTTAGGTGACCAAACAATGCTAATGTCTGCACCTCAAATGCCAATATCAATGGGACAAAATCCTTATGTACAACAACAAAATATTAAACAAATGTTAGAAACTCAACAACTACAAATTGATGAAAAATTAAATTTACAAAATCAAAATCTTGAAAATCAATTTAATGCTGTTGATAAAAATATTAGTGCTTTAGCTGAAAAAATTGAAAATATAACAAAAATAATTACTGAAGCTAATTCAAATTCAAATAGTAATGTTAGTGAATCATCAGTAGAGATATTGCAAAAACAACAAGAAGAACTTCAAAACAAATTAGAACAATTACAAAAAGAACAAGAAACACAAGCTTTATCATTTAAAAATAATGATGGAAATGTTGCTACACAAACACAAGCTTTATCATTTAAAAATGTTGAACAACAACAAACTGTAGTTGCCCCTGTTCCTGTTGTAGATGTTCCTGGTAAAAAACCAGTAGTACAATCTCCACAACCACAACGTATAATTGTTAATCAACAACAACTTAAAAAACCTATCGAAAATAAAAAACCTAAGAAAAAAATAAATAAAAATGTTTTAATTTGAGGAACAATTGGTGTAATTGTTGCAGTTGCAGTAGGATTAATTGTTGTTGGGGTATTAATGCTTACTGGTGTAATTGCATTATAATTAATTAAATTAAAATAGTAGTAAATAATAATTTTAAGCAATAGTATAGTTTCAGAGATACTATTGCTTTTTTGTAACACCTAATGACATAAATAATTATTTAAATATGAAATAGATTAAAAATGTATATCACATTTAAAAAAGATCAAATTTACTAGTTTTTATTTGTTAATTTAATAACTATTGTTTATATAAAATTAACAAATTAATTTTTATATTTAATTAAAATAACTAATCAATTAAGTAATGTAAATAAATTAACATCATTTACTTTATCAGTTTTAAATCTATAATTTTCTATTAATTAGTAATTGATTATCTTTTATTAATTATATTTGCAGATTTTAAATCAGATAAATATATTCTTTTTGATATTAATTTTAAATACATTTTTTTCTTTTGATGGAAGATGATATTTTTTTGTTTCATTTCATGAGCATTAATTATTTATAAACTTCATCATTACAATATTCAAATTTTTTCTCTTCAAATAAAGAAATTGAAAAGTCCATAATCATCTACATTAAGTTAACTATCTTTTATAAAGATACATAAATTTATTAATTTAGTATTTATATTAGAAATCAATATCTTTTACATATTTTGCATTTTCTTCTATAAATTCTCTACGAGGTTCTACATCATCACCCATTAAAATTGAAAATACTTGATCTGCTATAGCTGCATCTTCAATTTGAACTTGAAGCATTTTTCTAGCATTAGGATCCATTGTAGTTTCTCACAATTGTTCAGGATTCATTTCTCCCAATCCTTTGTATCTTTGAATTCCAATTTTTTGATTTGGATTAACTTCTTCAATTCTTTTGATAATTGCATCTTTTTGTTCGTCATTATAAGCATATTCAAATGTTTTTCCATAAGTTATTTTATATAAAGGAGGTTGAGCAATATAGATAAAACCATATTCAATTAAAGGTTTTAAATAACGATAAAAAAAAGTCAACAATAATGTTCTAATGTGAGAACCATCAACATCAGCATCAGTCATAATGATAACTTTATGATATCTTAATTTATTAACATTTGTTTCTGGTCCAACCCCTGTACCTAAAGCAGTTATAATAGAAGCAATTTCAGCATTTTCAAAAACTTTATCAATTCTTGCTTTTTCAGCATTTATTACTTTACCTCTTAATGGCAAAATAGCTTGTGTTTCACGATCTCTTCCCATTTTAGCTGAACCACCTGCTGAATTCCCTTCGACAATATATAATTCAGATATTTCAGCATTTTTTGATGAACAATCTGCTAATTTTCCTGGTAATGAATTACCATCAAACAAAGCTTTTTTACGAGTTGTTTCTCTTGCTGTTGTAGCAGCAAATCTAGCCCTTTGAGCTAATACAGCCTTTTCAACTATTTGTTTTGCTTGTTCAGGATTTTCTGCTAAAAATCTTTCTAATGACTGAGATAATGTTTTATTAACTGCAAATCTAGCATCTTTATTACCTAACTTAGATTTTGTTTGACCTTCGAAAATAGGATCAACATGTTTAACAGAAATAATTGCAGTTAATCCTTCTTTAACATCTTCTCTTGTTAATTTTTCTTCTTCATTTTTAAATAATTTAAATTGACCTGCATAATTATTCAAAATTCTTGTTAATGCATCAGTAAAACCTTGTTCATGAGTTCCACCCTCAATTGTTGAAATATTGTTTGCATAAGAAACAACATTTGGTTGATAACCATGATTATATTGCATAGCAACTTCAACTAAGACATTACCTGCATCACCTTTGACAGAATTTTCAGCATAAATAATCTCTTCATGAATTAATTGTTTACCTCTATTTAATTCCTTAACATATTCTTTTATTCCACCTTCAAAAAGGAAATCTTTCTTAAGTGGTTTTTCAATTCTATAATCTACTACAGAAATACCAATACCTTTATTTAAATATGCAATTTGTTTAGCTCTATCAGCAATAACAACAAAATCAAATTCATTAGGTTCCATAATTGTAAAGTCAGGAATAAAAGTAATCTTAGTTCCTGTATCTTTTGGATCCACATCACCAATTATTTTAATTTGATCAACACGATGTCCACCATTTTTAAATTCCATGAAATGTAATTTTCCATCTCTTTTAACTCAAACTTTTAAATTAGTACTTAAAGCATTAACAACTGAAGCACCAACACCATGTAGTCCTCCTGAAACTTTGTATGTTTCCGAATCAAATTTACCTCCAGCATGTAATACTGTTAAAACTGTTTCAACAGTTGATAAACCAGTTTTAGGATGAATATCAGTTGGTATACCACGACCATTATCAGATACTGTTATTGAACCATCTTTACCAATTTCAATTGACACATTTGAAGCAAAACCTGCCATTGCTTCATCTATTGAATTATCAACAATTTCTCAAACCAAATGATGTAATCCTTTTTTACTTGTTGTTCCAATGTACATACCTGGTCTTTTTCTAACAGGTTCTAACCCTTCAAGAACTTGAATACTATCTGCTGAATATTGATTTGACATTTTTCCTCATTTTCAATTTATAAAACTTTATAATTTTTTTTATAAAAAAATTATAACAAAATAATAATTTAAAATAAAAAAACACAAAATTAAAATTTTATGTTTTTTATTATTTTTTAAAACCAAATTAAATTTCAACTAAGCTTTAGTTCTAGGTTTTTCATTAGCATTTTGAATAATTTCAATAGCTGGAAGTTTTTTTCCTTCCAACATAGCTAAACAAGCTCCACCACCAGTTGAAATATGTGAAAACCTAGATGATAATCCTAACTTAGAAATAGCTGCAATACTATCTCCACCACCTACAACAGTAAAAGCACCTGGTAATGAAGATATAATTTTAGCTACTGATTCAGTTCCTTTACTATAATTTTCAAACTCACATACTCCTAAAGGACCATTTCAAATAACTGTTTTAGCATTTGATAATATTTTTTCAAACAATTTAATAGATTTAGGACCTATATCCAATCCACGATAATTTGATGGTATTTCTAATGAATTGTATTCATTATAAATTGGTTTTACATCAGCAAACTTATTTGTTAATGCATAATCAATAGGTAAAACAATTTTATTTTGATATTTTCTCAAGTAATCTCTAGCAATTTTGATTAATTGCTCTTCTTTCATAGAATCATCAGGAACAATTGAATTACCAACCTCTATTCCACAAGCTTTGGCAAAAACAAAACACATACCACCACCAATAATTAAATAATCAACTTTATTAATTAAATTATTAATAGTTTGAATTTTATCTGCAATTTTTGCTCCTCCTATAATAGCAACTGCCGGTTTAGTAGGATTGTTAATTGCTTTTGAAATTGCATCAATTTCTTTTTTAACCAAATAACCAATTGCAGATTCAGCAACATAAGTTGCAATACCAACATTTGAGGCATGTTTACGGTGAACAGTTCCAAAAGCATCATTTATATAAACATCACATAATGAAGCCCAAAACTTTGCCAATTTTTCATTATTATTTGATTCAGATTTAAAATTTAAATCTTCAAATCTAGTATTTTCAAGCATAATAATTTCACCAGGTTGCATAGCTTTTACAGTCTCTTTAACTGACAACCCTGAAGTTTCAGGAATAAATTTTACTTCTTTATTAATTAATCTAGACAACTCTTTAGCAACAGGTCTTAAAGAATATTTATCTTTATCTTTTTCTTCTTTTATTCTACCTAAATGTGATAAAAGAATAACTTTTGCCCCTGATTCATATGCTTTTTTTATTGTAGGAATTGCTGAAACAATTCTTTTATTATTAGTAATTTTTCCATCTTTCATCGGAACATTAAAATCAACTCTAATAATAACTCTTTTTTGATTTAAATCAACTTGATCAATTGTTTTTTTATTCATTTTTTATTACCTATGTTTTTGTATATTAAGTATGTTTTTTTAGAACTGAAATCCTAGTAAAAATAAACAAGTTATTATTGAATAACTTTTGTAACTGACCCAGCACCAACAGTTCTACCACCTTCTCTAATAGAGAATTTAGTTCCTTCTTCTATAGCAACTGGATAAATTAAATCAACTGTTAAATTAACATTATCTCCTGGAGTAACCATTTCTGTTCCAGAAGGTAATTCAATACCTCCAGTAACATCAGTTGTTCTAAAGTAAAATTGAGGTTTATAGTTCTTAAAGAATGGTGTGTGACGTCCACCTTCTTCTTTTTTAAGAGCATAAACAGCTGCTTCAAATTTTTTATGTGGAACAATTGTTCCAGGTTTTGCTAAAACTTGACCACGTTCAATATCTTCTTTAGCGATACCTCTTAATAATAAACCAGCATTGTCACCAGCCATAGCTGCATCAAGATTTTTTCTAAACATTTCAATCCCTGTAACAACAGTTTTTTTAGTTGGTTTAATTCCAACAATTTCAACTTCTTCATTTAGTTTAAGAGTACCACGTTCAACTCTTCCTGTAGCAACAGTTCCACGTCCTGTAATTGTAAATACATCTTCTACTGCCATCAAGAATGGTTTATCTGATTCACGAGAAGGAGTATCAATATATGAATCTACTGCATCCATTAAATCAAAAATAAATTTTTCATACTCTGGATTACCTTCTAGTGCTTTTAAAGCAGAACCTTTTATAATAGGAGCATTGTCACCATCAAAACCATATTCCGATAACAATCCCCTTACCTCTAATTCAACTAATTCTGTAATTTCAGCTGCTTCAGCTGGTGATCCCAACATATCAATTTTATTTAAAAATACAACAATTTTAGGAACTCCAACTTGTTTTGATAACAAGATATGTTCTCTTGTTTGTGGCATAGGACCATCTGTTGCAGCAACAACTAGAATAGCACCATCCATTTGAGCTGCTCCTGTAATCATATTTTTAACATAATCAGCGTGTCCTGGACAATCAACATGAGCATAATGTCTTTTTTCTGTTTCATACTCAATGTGTGAAGTGTTAATTGTTATTCCACGAGCTTTTTCTTCAGGTGCGTTATCAATTGAAGCATAATCTTTAGCTTCTGCTAATCCTTTTTTAGCTAATGTTGAAGCAATGGCAGCTGTTAATGTAGTTTTTCCATGATCAACATGACCAATTGTTCCTATATTAACATGTGGTTTACTTCTGTCAAAATTTTCTTTTGCCATAATTTTCTCCTTACTTAAAAATTTTTTATTGTTTTGTTTGTATATTAAAGTTTACTAAAAAGATATAAAAATTATTTAATTATTTATTTTTTAGTTTTTGTTGACTTAGAAACATTTTCTGTTTCAACATTTCATCCAATATTATGGAATGCTTTAGAACCAGGGAATATTGCAATATCTCCAAGCTCTTCTTCAATTGCTAATAATCTATTATATTTTGCAATTCGATCTGTTCTAGACATTGAGCCTGTTTTAATTTGACCTGTATTTAAAGCCACAGCCAAATCAGCTATTGTTGTGTCTTCAGTTTCTCCTGAACGATGAGACACAACAGCTGTCATGTTAGATTTGTGAGCTAACTCTATTGTATCAAGTGTTTCTGATAATGTACCAATTTGATTTAACTTAATCAATATAGAATTAATTGTTCTTTTTCTAACAGCTTCGGTTAATATTGCTTTATTTGTAACAGTTAAGTCATCACCCATAATTTGTTTTTCTGAACCGAAAGTATCATTCATTTTTTTGAAACCATCTCAATCTTGCTCTGCAAAACCATCTTCAACAGAAATTATTGGATATTTTTTGAACAAACTTCTATAGTATTCAATTAATTCAGATGATGTAAATGAAGTTTTAGAGTTTAATTTTTCAAATCCAGGTCTTTTTGACTTAATTGCTGCTTCTAATTTACCAAATGTGTATTTTTTAGTTTTAACATCATACAATTCTGATGAAGCAGCATCCATAGCAATAGCAACAGCTTTATCTCCTTTTAATGCAGGTTTATATCCTGCTTCTTTAATGGCATTAACTAAATAATCTAATGCTTCTTCATGAGACTTAAGATTTGGTGCAAATCCACCTTCATCACCAACTTGAGTTCCATGACCATCTTTTTTAAGTAATTTAGCTAATGTGTGGAAAACTTTGTTAGCAATTTGTAAAGCTTCTCTAAATGACTTGGCTCCAACTGGCATAATCATAAACTCTTGAAAATCCAATGTATTAGAAGCATGTTCACCACCATTAATAACATTTAGCATGGGAACAGGTAACACTCTTGCATTAGTTCCACCTATATATCTATAAAGTGGAATTCCCAATTCATTTGCTGCACATCTTGCAACTGCTAATGAAACACCCAAAATAGCATTTGCTCCTAATTTAGATTTAGTAGGTGTACCATCAAGTTTAATCATTATTTCATCAATCAACCTTTGATCAGTAACTTCTAAACCAATTAACTCAGGTGCAATTTTTTCATTAACATTGTCAACTGCTTGCATTACACCCTTACCACCAAATCAATTATTTTTGTATTTAGTTGAATTTTGATCTCTTAGTTCAAGTGCTTCCCTTGTTCCAGTTGATGCTCCAGAAGGAACCATTGCTGACCCAAAAGCTCCTAATTCAGTTTCCACTTCAACTTGGACTGTTGGGTTTCCACGTGAATCCAAAACCTCTCTCGCATGAACATTTACAATAATAGACATTTTAAACTACCTTCTTTCTTTTCCTGTTTATGTTTTTGAATTGCAAACAAAACTTTCTCCCATTTTATCAAAAAATAATATGAAAATTCAATTTTTCACACTAAAAAGTACTTAATTTTTATAAAATTATAATTTAGTAAAAGTTGAATTTAATCACAACAATTTTATTTTAAGGAGTAAGGAATGGTATTTGATAATCCTAAAAAAAATAGATTAAAAATTGCAAAACACTATTGATTAGTAATAATTACTTCATTTTTATGTTTTGTTGGTTCGCTTATAGGATTTAATTTATTAAACAATACTTCTAATGCTAGCACAGATATATTTGAATTTTCATCTATGTTGATAGGTATTTTTGTAACTGTTATGTTCTTTTTAGTTTGTTTTTCAGTATTTATTGGTACTTTTATTTCATTTTTTAATATTTTTAAAGTTCAAAAAGGAACAAAATATTGAAAAATATTTGCAACAATATTTATAATTTTTATGGTTGTATTTGCCATTTTGACAATTACATTCTATTTTATATATCTAGTTGATTTGATTAAAGCAAATATTAATTGAAAATTTGGTAGTTCTTCTTGATTAAATAATATTGCAAATTATTACAATAGTAATATAGGTGGACCAAATAATTATCACTATATACTAATTTTTGTATTTTCTATATTATGGTCTATATTTGCAATTCTATTCAATAGTGCTTTTAATGTTTTAGGAAACTTTGTAAAAAATGATGTTCATAACTCAAACAAAAATTCTAATAATCTAATTTATGAAAATACAACAAGTAATAATAAAACAACTAATGAAAATATAAATATTGACAGCATTGAATCTTTTGGAGACAATAATATAAATAAAAAAACATTAGAAGATGATTGGTTAAATTCATCATCAAGTGATTTAAATCAATTAACAGAAAATAATTTAAAAGAACAAAATAAAATAATAGATGAAAATGATCCTAATAGCATTTTTGACTAAAAAAATTAATTAAAAGAAATATATGAAATATTTTAATGTATGATTTATTCTTAATATATGATTAATGTAGTTTTATATCAACCGGAAATACCACCTAACACTGGTAATATTATTAGAACATGTTATGCAACAGGAGCTAAGTTACATATTATTAAACCAATTGCATTTGATCTTTTTCACCCAAATATAAAAAGAGCAGCAGCAGGAAGAGAGTTAAAAGATATAGAATATGAGATTCATGAAAATTACACTGATTTTTTAAATAAGTACAAAAATAAAAAAATATATTATTTAACAAGATATGGATTAAAAAATTATTCTTCTGTAAACTTTAAAAACGAAGAAGAAATTTGAGTTATGTTTGGAACTGAATCAACAGGAATACCAAAAAAAATATTGCAGTCTTCGATCGATACATGTATTAGAATACCAATGAAAGCGGAATGCAGATCATTAAATTTAGCAAATACAGTTAATCTTATTACTTATGAAATATTAAGACAGAAAAATTTTGAAGGACTATCTGAATTTGAAGTTCAAAAAGGAGAAAAATTTATATTGGAAAATGAATAATCAGTTAACAAAGCAAGAACTTATTAAATATAAAAAGTTACTTCAAAAAAAATATCGGCAAAAAGAAAAACTTTATATTGTTGAGGGAAAACACTTAATTGAAGAAGCAATTAAAAAAAACAAATTGAAATTAATCATAACTTCAGATAAAAAAGTTAAATGAACTGAAAATATTAGTGTTAAATATTGTACCTATCAAAATATATGTTCACTATCAACTACTAAAAATCCGCAAGAATATGTTGGAATATGTTCATTTAATAAATTTGAAAGTGAAACTGGAAATATAATACTTGCCTTGAATAAAATTAGTGATCCTGGAAACCTTGGAACTTTAATTAGAACTGCTCATTCATTTGGTATAAATGACATTATAGTTGAAGGAGTAGATATATATAATCCCAAAGTTCTAAGATCAACACAAGGTGCAATATTTGGTGTTAACATTTTTAATGTTGACAAAATTTTTGATCATTTAGTTAATTTAAAAAATAAAAAATACAAACTAATAGGAACACTTTTAGATAATGATGCTATTGACTACAATAAAATTAAAATAAAAGACAAAAAAATTGTAATTATTTTAGGCAATGAAGCAAATGGAATTAATGAAAATATTAAAAAAATTCTTGATTATAAAATTTACATTCCAATTAAATTTGAATCATTAAATGTTAGTGTTGCGGGTGGAATTTTAATGGAAAAATATACTAAAAAATAATTTATAATTTTTTTATGTCAATTTCAATTACAAATGATAATCCAATATTTGATAATAAGAATGTTACTATACTAGTAAAAGATTTTGGTAAAAATGAAGAAATTACTTTTAAAAAAAATAATGACTTTGTGATTATACTAACTAAATCAAATAAAATAGTTGGTTTTAATGTTTTTAATTATGAAAAATATTTTTCAATAAAAAAAGGATTTCATAAATTAAGTAATGAAGTAATCCAATATCTATTAAAAATGTTTCCAGATTATGTCAAACAAGAAAATTTTGATTCTTTTTATAAAATAGGAATAGTTACCAATATTGAAAATCATCCAACAAGTGAAAAATTAAAAGTTTTAACAGTTAAACAATTTGATAAAGAAAAACAAATTATCACTAATATTCAAGATATAAAAATTAACAAAAAATATCTTTTTGCAACCAATGGATCAATTACTTATTCTGGACTAAGAATCTATGATTCTAAAATAAAAGACATCAAATCAGAAGGAATGATAATGTCTTACAAATCATTAGGAATTAATAAAGAAGGATTAGTTAATTGTGATAACCTATCGATAAATGATGAATTTGATTTTTAACACGAACAAAATAATATAGGAGAAAAAATGAATAAAATTAAAAAACTTGTTAAAGAATTAAAAAATAAAGGAATTATAAATAACATAACGAATGAAGAAAAACTAGATAAAATAAAAAATGGTGATGGTATTTATATTGGTTTTGATCCTACAGCAGAGTCATTACACTTAGGAAATTATGTTCAAATTGCAGTGCTTAGAAGATTTAGAAAAATAGGTCTTAAAACTTATGCTGTTTTAGGTGGAGCAACTGGAATGATTGGTGATCCATCATTTAAAGAAAGTGAAAGAAAATTATTAGATAAAGAAACTTTGAAAAAAAATAAAGCTGCTATTAAATTGCAACTCCAAGCATTTGGTTTAGAAGTAATTGACAACTATGATTTTTACAAAGATATGAATGTTTTAGAGTTTTTAAGAGATATAGGAAAACACATTAACATTAATTATATGATTGCTAAAGAAAACATTAGTTCTCGGTTAGAAATAGGATTATCATTTACTGAATTTACATACACATTATTACAAGGATATGATTTTTTAAAATTGTATAAAGAAAAAAATATAAAAATTCAAGGCGGTGGATCTGATCAATGAGGAAATATAACAACTGGATTAGAATTGATTAGAAAGTTTTATGGAGAAAATGAAGCACTTGGAATTACTATGAATTTATTGCTAGATTCTACGGGTAAAAAATTTGGTAAATCAGTAGGTGGTGCAATTTGATTAGATAGACATAAGACATCTCCATTTGCTATGTATCAATTCTTCATTAATCAAAATGATAATGATGTAGAAACATTACTAAATTGATATACTTTTTTAGAAAAAGAAGAAATTGACAAAATAATGTCGTATCACAAAATAGAACCTAAGAAAAAATTGGCCCAAAAAATGTTGGCACTTGAAGTAACTCAAGATATCCATGGTAAAACACAGGCAAGAAATGCAAAAGAAATAACTGAAATACTATTTGAATCTTCAAAACCTATAAACACAATAACAATGGATCAACTTGAATTGATTAAAAATGATATTCCGGTTTTTGATAATGAAAATAAAAAAAGAAAATTAATAGATTTATTAACAGATTCTAAAATTTGTTCATCTAAAAGAGAAGCAAGAGAAATGCTAGTTTCTAAATCAATTAGTGTTGATGGAGAAATAAAAATTGATGAAAATGAAGAATTGTTCCCAAGACACTTTGAATATAAATACATGATTATCAAAAAAGGAAAGAGAAATTTTTTTATAATTAAATTTTAGAAATAAATAAAGTTGAAAAATGAATATTAAAGATATTATTAAAAAAATAGTTGATAAAAAATTTGAATCAGTCATAAATGGATATAGTCCATCTAGTGTTGATAGTTTCTTGGATTCTATAATTAATGATATTAATGAATTAGGAAACAAAAATAAAAGTCTTGAAAATGACATTATCTCTTTAGGCAAAGTAATAGAAGATTTAAAATCTAAAAATATAAAATTAGAAATTGAAAATAGTGAATTAAAAAAACAAATTAATAATGTTGTAGTAAATGAAATAGATAAAAATAATGAAAACAATGACTTCTAAAAAACAAAAAAAATTTTATAATGAATTATTTTTTCTTGAAGGAAAAATATCAAAAAATGTGTTTAAAAAAATAGTTAAACACTATAACTGAAAAATAGATTTTAAAACTATTCACATAGTTGGAACTAATGGAAAAGGATCTAATGCAAAATACATTAATGATGAATTAATAAAACATAAATATAAAGTTGGATTATTTACCTCTCCTCATATTGAAAAAGTATGTGAAAGGATAAAAATAAATGATAATAATATTTCATTTGAATTGCTTTTTAACTTCTATCTCAAAATAAAAAAAGATTTTAATGATATTAAATTTGGGTTTTTTGATATTTTATTTTTGTGTTCTCTTAATTGATTCTGTTCCCAAAATATTGATATAGCTATTTTTGAAGCAGGAATAGGTGCAAAAAAAGACATTGTTAACTATTTAAATCATAATTATTTATTAATAACATCAATTGGATTGGACCATGAAAAATTATTAGGTAATTCATTATCTAAAATAGCTATTGACAAATCTTATGCAATTAAAAATAACATAGAAACTTTTATTCCTAATTCTATAGACAAAAAAATAATTTCAATTTTTAAAAATAAAGCTAAAAAAACAAAATGTAAAATTACTACAGTAAAAGTAAATAGTAAAACATTTGAAGAAATAAACATATCTTTAAGCAAGTTTTTTTTAAAAAAAATTTTTGATATTAAAAATTTTAAGTCAAACTTTACTCTACCTAGAGGACGTGTTGAAAAAATAATTATTAACAACATTAATTGTTACATTGATGTTTCTCATAACTATCAAGGAATTAAGGAAACTATTAAATATTTCAAATTGAAAAATATTAAATTTAAGCAATGTGTTTTATCATTATCAAATGATAAAAATACAAACAAAATAATTGAAATTCTAAAAAAAGAATTTGATACTATTTATATATACCAAAATAAAGGTAGAAAACCTTTAAAATATGAAGATTATAATTCAGATTTTGACAGAATACATAACTTGAAAAATTTTGTTAAAACAATTAACAAAGAAACACTATTTATTGGTTCATTTTATTTGGCATCTGAATTATTTGAAATTAGGAGGATATTCCAACAAAAAACAAAATAATAAATTATTTTAAAATAAATACTAAACAAGTTGCTATCTTGGGAATTTTATTGTCATTATATACTGTTATCAAATATATATGTTCAATAATTTTTCAAGGACCTCTTAATTTTAATATTGAAATTATTTTTTGAATATTTAATGGAATACTATTTGGTCCAATTATAGGTCCATTATATTCTATACTATGCGATACAGTGTTTACACTATTTACAACAGGAATTGGTTATTGAATGATCGAATATGCAATAATTCCACCATTAATATCATTAATTTCATGATTATTTTGAAAATCCTACAAAGAAAATAATAAATGAACAATTGCTATTTCATTATTATTTGTTTTTTTACTTATTATTAGTTCTCTAACTGTTTTTTTCTTCCAACTTTTTAAAACAGATTTTAAATATGAAGGGATTAGTAGCTCAAAAATAATTCCATTAACTGTTTATTTACTTATTGGATTTTTATCTATAACAATTACTGGTTTTACAATATTTTGTTATGTAAAATATAAAATTAAAAAAGATTGAAAATATATAAAATGATTATATTGATTAACATTGATTATCATTGTTGTTGTTTTGTTTAGATGAATATGAGGTCCTTTTGCTTATCTGCAATATTCTAAAAGATTTTTTTCTCAAAATATTAATTTTAGTAAACAATATCCTTTATCATTATTTGGAATTGTAACTAAATCATGTTTAACAATTCCTATAGCTTCAATGGTTGTTATACCCATAATTAATATATTTAGTAAATTAAAATATGAAAATGAAAAATTCTACTAAATTATTTACAAATAGAAAACTAATTATTTCTTCAATAACAATATACTATTAATCAATTTGTAACTTTGTCTTTATATTGTCCAAATGCGGAGTTTCCTTTTTTATCTATTACATTAGTTTTAAAACCAATTTTATAATCTGATCCTCCTCTTATATATTTTCAATCACTAACATTTTCTCAATATCTACCAAATCTACTATCACTAATATAAGTAACAAAATTATTTGATTTTAATTCTGAGGTAATTATTCCAGAAACTTTTGGATTATATCATCCTAAGAATCCACCCTCATACCCATTTCCTGGAGTACCATTACAAGCATTTCTATAATTATTGCAATCAGTAAGAAATCCACCATAATAACCCTGACCCATTCTATAGTTTTGTGGAACACTATTTCAATCTCCATTGTTATAATTGCTTTGATTGTAATTTGAGTTATTAGGTTTACTTATTCAATTTTTAACTTCTTGAACTCATGGGTCAAAAAAACCACTTATTGTAAATGTGCTAGAATATATTCCATTTTGTGCACCTGAAACAGGATCAGTTTTGATTTCTAATTCAATTTTTAATTGAGTATCACTTAATGAGCTATCAGTGTATGAATATCAAATATTTTTAATATTTACAATAACACCATAAATCTGAGGTAAATTTCATAATTCTCCGATTTTCGCTCTACTTACAGCACTATTTGCAGTCGATGAAGTAACATTATAACCAAAGTAAGAAGATAAATAATCACTTTTTTTAGTTCCATTAATTTGTATTAAGGTAATTTTATAAATTTAAAATTATAATTTTACAAAAATCAAATTATGTATAATTTGGTACAAATTTTCTACCTATATTATTGCAAATGAAATTAAATTCATATTAAATTTTTTGCTTTTTTTCTTGTTTAAGAATATAATTTTATTAGTTTGTGGTTTGAAAACAAACTTATTATATTGGACGCTAAACACATTAAAAATGTTTACAAACAAATGCATTTTGATATGTGTTTGAAAGGAAGTTTTATATGGAAAACTCAAAAAAATACAAATTATTGTTAGGACTTGGAGCTATTACTTGTAGTTCTGTTGTTTCGATGTCGGTTGTGTCTTGTACTAGTGATAAAAATGTAATAGAACAATTTGGAAATGCATTACCTACATTTCAATTTCAATTAAATGAAAAAGCAAAAGAATTAACAGTTACACAATTTATTTCACAAATAAATAGTCTAGGAATGCAAAGTGCTTTAACAACATACACTAGCAATATTAATGATTTATTAAACACTAATTCTGAAGAAGGAATAAAAGTTGAAGTTACAAATTATTGAAAAGTTACAAGTAGTAATTCAATTACAGTAAGAATTAATTTTGCCAAAGGAAATGATGTTTCTTCATTAGATTTTGCTTTAATTGGATTTAAACTTGAATCAGAATTTTTAAATGATATAAAAAATAGATTTTTAGAAGATTGTAAAAAAGTCATTGCTAATAATGTTGGTACAAATACAGCTCAAGATGTGTGGGATAAATGATATGATTCAACCATTTCTTCTTCTGCAAATTCTTTGAATATTTTAAATAATTACATTTCAAATCTTCCAATTGATCAACAAATATGAATTACTGAAGGGAAATGAGTATACAAGTTTGATGACCATACTTTAGCAAATTTATATATACCAAATAAATTCAGTAATGAAACTGAAGCAAATCAATATGTATCTTGAAATCAAGATTCTAATGATAATTCAATTAAAGGTAATCAATTAAAATTAAATATAGGATTACAAATTGAACAAATTACAGGAACAAATACAAATAGCTATACTGAAATTCAAAGTATTAATATACCTATTGTAGTCAATGGATTTTATAGTTATAACGAAAGATTTGAAAGTTTAGCAAAATCTTTCTATGATAACACAAGAGTTGCTTCTATTAATTCTAAAATTAGTGCAAATGTTGTGGTGGAAAATTTTAATTCCGCAAATACTCCTGAAAATAAATTAAATGTTTTAAAACAATATACAAATATTGATAGTTTTAAAAACATAAATGGTAATATAACTGAATATTTATTTGTTGCAACAAATGAAGAAGCAACATCAATTAATGGGAATTTTGTTATTGATAATGTTAGTGTTGATTCAGAAAATGAGATGAATTTGGTAATACATTGTCATTTTGTATGAAATAATTTAGGAATTAATTCAAATGTAAAACAATATGAATTAATTGCTAGTCCTTTCTTAACATCAAACCAATTCATAAATGATGTAAATTCTAGTTTACAAAATACTGTTTTGTATGTAACTGAAGAAGGACAAAAAATATCATCTATTGAAGTTGAAAATGAATTTAAAAAAGATCAAAATTCAATTGGTAATTACATTACATTATCTTCGATAGATTTTAATTTAGCAGAAACTAATGGTATAAAAAATTTACATGTTTCAAATGTTATTGCAAATAATAGTCCAAATACTCCTCCAACTATATTGGGTTATTCATTGACTGTTCAAATGTCATATACATATAATGGTAAAAATTATGATGTAAATCTTGCAAGACCTGTTGAAGGATTTAAATCTCCTTTTCAAACTGCTTCTAATTCATTTTATGAATCATGTGAGCAAATTCAAAATGATTTAGTAATAAATTCTCTTGGTAGAAATGTTGGAGTTGAAGAAGTTACAAGTAGCAATTGAACAAAATATGTAGATGGTTTACCAACACTAGATTCAAGTCATTGAATAAGTGATTTTTCTAAGGAAGGATCAAATGGAATGAATGGTGATTTAAATTTATCATTCGTTTATCACTGAGATTGAACATATGATGATGGTGTTAACCAAATTGTTTGGCAGTTTTCAAAACAAATTACAAAAGTAATTCTTGGATTTAGATCAAATGCTATAGCAGCATATCAAAACTTTTTAGCACTTCAAGGACAATTAAATAATAGTAATTATTTTGACACAATACAAATTAATGGAACTAAAAAAAGTGATTATTTATCTTCTTACTTTGGTTATAATGTTACTTCATCGACTGCAAATAGTGCTGTAAGTAGAGCGAAAATCGGAGAATTATGAAATTTACCTCAGATTTATGGTGTTATTGTAAATATTAAAAATATTTGATATTCATACACTGATAGCTCATTAAGTGATACTCAATTAAAAATTGAATTAGAAATCAAAACTGATCCTGCTTCAGGTGCGATAGATAGTTCTTATTCTAAAACATTTACAATGAGTGGATTTTTCAATCCATGGGAAAGTTTTGTTGATGGATGAGTAAATAAAGCTTCAGGATCTTATTTTAATACGGATAATTATTCGGTATATAGTAATGTTCCAGCTCAGTACAGAATGGGAATAGCTAATTGACAAACAACAGTTGCAGCATATGGCAATTATAAACCATATTCATATTATGCTGATGTTGTTAACAATTATGGAGGAGATATACCACAAAAGACTCAAAAATGAATTGAATATGCTACCCCTATTGTTAGAACATTAGCTACATCAGAATTGTCAACTAGTTTTACAGCAGTTAGTGTTTCTGATGTTCAATTTGCAAACACTGGAATTTATAGAAGAGGATCTAAAGATACAGATGGTATTTGTAGAACATCAACAAATATTAAATTAACTTTTAAAACATCTGTAGTTGACAATAAAGGAAATGTTGCTTATGGTCAATATAGAGACAGAACTTCAAAAAACTTTATTTACATATTTTTATACTTTAGTAATCAATATTGAGGTGGATAATTTATTAAAAATTTATTTCTTAATTTCTAATAAAACATTTAACATAGTTCTTTTTATTCTACTTGAAGTGTATCTCTTTGAATTTACACGTTTTATAAATTCATCATATGTTTTAGCATCAATATTTTTTTTGAAAAGATTTTCCATACCTTCAGACATTAATTTAATCGATTTTAAATCTTCAGTTGAAGAATTAGTAATAATATTTTTAAAATTTTCATAATAATTTTCTATTTTGTCTGGTATTTTATTAAATCTCATCGGTGTGTAATTTTGATAATCATTGTTATTCTCGAAAATCATTTTTCTTATATTTGTTGCACTTGTAATATTATTTTTAATTTCACTAGAATGAAAGTCAATAGTTCTCTTAATTGGATAAGGTTTAATCTTTAATTTATTTTTGATAATTACTTTAACATATTCTAATCCTAAAATATCATTTGGTAAAGTAAATGATATATTTATTAATTTATTTAATACAATTTGGTTTGCTTTTGGAAAAGATATTCCTTGTTTCATTTGATCTCTTAATAGTTGATAATATGTTTCATTATTGTTTATTATAGTTTTTGCAACTAAATTAAAATTTTCTATACTATTCGTTTCTGACCCAAAAACTAATACATCTATATTATGTTTATTTAATTCTAAAATTGCTGATTTAGCAAATATATGAGCTGCTTGAATTACATCATTTTGATTTATTTCATAAACTTCATCAATGCCATATTGAGTCGCAATTTTCTTTCTTTCATCAAAAGAAGCTATAGCTAGTTCACCTCTTTGTACATACTTACCTGACATTACTACTATAATTTTTGAATTAGGTCAAATTTTTTTAATTTCATTAATTTGATAAATGTGTCCATTGTGAAAAGGATTATATTCAGCAACAATTCCTATTCTTATTTTTTTATTATTAGAATCATTCATATTATTTAATTATTATGATTCCATTTTTAGACTACCATTTGGTAAACGATAAGGATTTGATTTATTATTTTGATTTTTATCTTTCATTTCAATTATAACTATTGTTTTACCATTATTAAATTTTGCTATTACATTCTTAAATCAACCTTGTGCAATTGCTTCTTGAGTGTATCGATCAATGTAAAATTCTTCATTTCCATTTTCATTAGTTTTACTTTTAATTATCATTTTTAATAAATCTTCAGTAACAGGCTTATTGTTTAACTCTGAAACTAAATTTTGGTTTAATTTATTTTTATCAATTGATCAACTCATCACTTTATAATCAGGATTTGAACTACATGAAATAATTGGAAAAACTGTTCCAATTAGTATATTAGGTATCAAAGAAATAGTAAATATTTTTTTCATAATATTATTTTTTGATTTTTACTTCTTTTAAACGTGCAGATTTACCTTTTAAGTCTCTCATGTAATAAAGTTTTGCTCTTCTAACTTTATTTCTTCTTATTACTTCAATAGAAGCAATATTTGGATTATGAATTGGAAATGTTCTTTCAACACCAATACCATATGAAATTTTTCTTACTGTAAAAGTTTCACGAATACCAGAATGTTTTTTAGCTATAACAAGACCTTCGAAAATTTGAATTCTTGACTTATCTCCTTCTCTTATTCTTACATGAACTTTAACATTGTCTCCTATTTGAAATGAAGGTAAATCATTACGTTTTTGATTTTTTTCTACTTTTTCAATTAAATTATTAATCATCATTTTTCCTTTCTAAAAGATCTGCTCTTTTTTTAAGAGTGTTTTCCAAAGCTTTTTTCTTTCTTCATTCTTCAATTTCTTTATGATTTCCATTCAATAAAACATCAGGAACTTTCATACCTTTATATTCTGCTGGTCTTGTGTATTGAGGATATTCTAATAAATTATTTTGAAAAGAATCATTGGAATATGATTCTTTTTTGATTACTCCTGGGATTAATCTTATAATAGAATCTGCAACAACCATTGAAGGAAGTTCACCACCAGTAAGAACATAGTCACCAATTGAAATTTCTTCATCAACCAACGACCTAATTCTTTCATCAAATCCTTCATACCTACCTGCAATAAATGTAATTGATTTCTCTTTTGACAATTGACTTGCCTTCAACTGTGTAAATGGTTTTCCTTGTGGTGTTAACAATATTATTCTTGTTTTTTCTTTAATTGATTGAAGCGCAAGATCAATTGGTTCAATCATCAATAACATCCCAGCACCACCACCATAAATCTCATCATCTACTTTATTTTGTTTACTCAATGTAAATTTTCTAAAATCTATTACATTTATTTCAATAATATTTTTTTTAATTGCTCTTGATATTATAGATTCTGTTTGAAATGCTTCATAATATTTTGGAAATATCGTTAAGAAATTAATTTTCATTTATTATTTCTCTACTTTAGTTTTAGATTCTCTTGTTTTTTTTACTTTGTCCTTGGTTGTAGATGATTTTTTTCTTGGTTTAGACTTTTTTGCTTTTTTAGATTTTAATTTTGTAAATTCTTCTAAAATTTTTTCTTTTGTTAATAAATCTTTTGCTGTATCAGTCAATTGAGCACCATTTGATAATCATTTAAATGTTAGTTCTCTGTCAATTTTTAGTTCTTTTGAATATGGGTTATAATAACCTAATTCATTTATAAAACTACCATCTCTTGGAGCTTTTGCATCAGCAACAATTATCCTATAAAAAGCATTAAATTTACTTCCCATACGTTTTAGTCTTATTTTTACCACAATTACCTCCTTAAATTTATTTAAAATTTTATCATATATTAGTTAATTAATGTGTAACAACTGTCAAGTTTTTTTGCTTAACACATAATAAAATAATTTATATTATTTTTTATCAAAAATATTTGTCTACAAATATTAATACAAATTAATGGAACTAAAAAAAGTGATTATTTATCTTCTTACTTTGGTTATAATGTTACTTCATCGACTGCAAATAGTGCTGTAAGTAGAGCGAAAATCGGAGAATTATGAAATTTACCTCAGATTTATGGTGTTATTGTAAATATTAAAAATATTTGATATTCATACACTGATAGCTCATTAAGTGATACTCAATTAAAAATTGAATTAGAAATCAAAACTGATCCTGCTTCAGGTGCGATAGATAGTTCTTATTCTAAAACATTTACAATGAGTGGATTTTTCAATCCATGGGAAAGTTTTGTTGATGAATGAGCAGATAAAGCCTCAGAATCTTACTTTAATACAGATGATTATTCGGTGTATAGTAATGTTCCAGTTCAATATAGAATGGGAATAGCTAATTGACAAACAGCAGATGTAACATATGGCAATTATGAACCATATTCATATTATGTTGATGGAACAGATAATAAAGTAGATGCTCAATCACAATGAATAGAATATGTTACCCCTATTGTTAAAATATTGATTTTGGCAGAATTGTCAACTAGTTTTACAACAGTTAGTGTTTCTGATGTTCAATTTGCAAACACTGGAATTTATAGAAGAGGATCTAAAGATACAGATGGTATTTGTAGAACATCAACAAATATTAAATTAACTTTTAAAACATCTGTAATTGACAATAAAGGAAATGTTGCTTATGGTCAATATAGGGACAGAACTTCAAAAAACTTTATTTACATATTCTTATACTTTAGTAATCAATATTGAGAGAAGGAAGTGGATAATTTTTAATAAATATCTTGATAAATTTTATATTACTTTAGATTTACTTTTTTATTTAAACTAAAATCAAATAAATTAATTTCTTTATCATTCATAAATACCCTATTTATAATTGCTCCACCAATGCATTTATCGTTTTCATATAAAACAACTTGTTGACCTGGTGTTATAGCAATTTCGGTATCATATTTAAGAAATACTTTCTTTTCTACAATTTCAACATCATAAATTTTTATATCTGGTTGCCTATATCTAAATTTAGCTTTTAAATTTTTTATGTCAAAATTATTAGTATTTAAATTTAGGTCTATTCCTTCTAGTTTATTTGATCCTAAATATTCTTTTTCTTTTGATGCTGGAGCAACATATAATTCTTGATTAATAATATTTTTAGCAGCTAGAAAATATCTTTGGTCCATACCTCCAAGATTTAATCCTTTTCTTTGACCGAATGTATAATACATTACTCCATTATGATTGCCTATTATATTTCCAGAAGTAATATCAATTATTTTTCCTGGTTTAGAAGGAATATAATTTTCTAAAAACTTTGCAAAATTTCTTTCACCTATGAAACAAATACCAGTAGAATCTTTTTTATCAGCAATATTTAAATTAATTTCTTTTGCTATTTTTCTTACTTCTTTTTTTGTATAACTAGCTAATGGAAAAATCACTTTTTCTAATTGTTGTCTAGATAATTGAGATAGAAAATATGATTGATCTTTTGTTTTATCATCTGATTTATGTAGTTGACCATCTATTATTTTTGCATAATGACCTGTGGCTAAATAATCTCCTCCTAATTTATCTAGAGCATAATTTAACATAAGATCAAATTTAATGAATTTGTTACATAATATATCTGGATTTGGAGTTCTACCTTTTGAATATTCATCAATAAAATTTTTAAATACATAATCTCAATATTCTTTTATAAAATCAACTCTTTCTAATTTAATATCTAATAAATCAGCAACTTGCTTAGCATCTAAATAATCTTTTTCTTGAGGACATATATCTTGTGATATATCTTCATTACCTAAAATATCATTATTTATTAAAGAATCTCAATTGCGCATAAAAAGTCCAACAACCTCATAACCTTGTTGTTTTAAAAGATATGCACTAACAGCTGAATCAACTCCACCCGACATTCCTATAATAACTTTTTTCATAACTTTTTTATCTATTTCTATAAAAATGAAACAAAACACTTTGTTTTGTTACCACTAAAATTATCTTTATTATTTTTTCTCAAGAATTCAATAATTTCTTTAGTTTTCCATTAAATTGACATTTTTATTAAGAATAATTGTCTTAGTTTTATTATCAAACAATTTCTTAGAATTTTGAATATTAATCAAAATTTTATTAATATATTCTTTTATTTGTTGTGAATCAGTAATCAATTTAGATGAATCAACATTTATTGCCATAATAGAAATCTGACAATATACATCATAATCAAATGAACCTACTGATGTATTAATATAAAATTGTTTTCATTTTCCAACAACATTTTCTAAAATTGTTCTAATTCTTTCAACTGTTTCCTCTAAATAAAAAGGAACTTTAACATCAACAATAAAAGAATTAGATGCATCAAAAGCAGCTGCAAACATTGGATTTGAAAGTGCTTGAATTAAAGCTAAGTCAACATTATCAATTTTCTCATCTGAATAACCCATTGTAGTCATAACTTTTGACTCAAAGTTTTTCTTGTTTTGGAAAAATAGAGCTTTTGTTTTTGAAAAAGCATCTGGATTTTTTTTAGGATCTAAAAAAGGAGACAAGAATAAATTAATCAAATTATTAACATATAAATTAGCATAATAATTTCTTGTATCAATATTTGCATTTTTATAAGCTAGAACAATATCACTTTCTTTAATTGGAATGTAAACTTCTTTTCTTTTTACAAGATTTTTAACTAATTTATCATATCTTTTTTTAGTCTCATGAGATTGAACAAAATTTTCAACTACAAAGTGAAAAGAAAAAACATCATTTCTACACAAATAACTTGATAATTCATCAACATACTCAAGTGTTTCAATATCATTTGATTTATAAACAATAATTGCCAAATCTAATTCTTTTAAATTTTTTACAATATCTGCACCTTCTAATGAAAAAAATAATGAAGGTTTCATAACTCTTGATTCACCTTTTTTAGTTTCAATTCAAGAATAGAATTCTTTACTATATGGATTACCTTTTCTATTTAAATCAAAAACTTCATTATTTGAACCAATTTGAATAAACTTAGTATATTCAACAATATTTCTTGAATAACCATCAAAAATGGATAAATCAGAATCAGAAAAATAAAAAATAGCCGTTTTAGGAACATAAAACTTTTTAACATTTTTTGATTCAATTGTTTTTTTATTACTCATATGCAGCCTCCAAATTTACCCTATAAGTCATTAAAATTATAACATCTAACTAATTTTATGAAATTAAAACAATAATTTAATAAAATTTTTTTATGTTTGTTTTAATGTGAATTCTAACATTTATTAGTGTTGGATTAATAATAAGTTCAAGATCAATTATAAATGGATTTAAATATAAAAGTAAAATATATCTTTTATATAAAAAGTATGATAAAGACGAAAAATTAACTTGAATAATTTGTTCCATATTATCATTAATTTGTATTGTTTTTTACTTAAGTTTTAGATGAATTCCTGCCATTGCATATATTAGTAAATATAATCTAGTTAATACAAGTGTAACCGAATTTCGATCTGCTAATATCTCAATTGTTTTTATGTTAGATTTATGTTCAATATTAGGAATATTGTTGCCATTGTTAGTAATATTTGATTGAAAGAAAAAAATATTACTTAAACCTTTGTCAATATTAGGTATTCTAGGAGGAATGGCAACAATACTATTTACAACTATTGATTTATATTCAATAAATGTTTGAAATGTAAAAGAATTTTTTTTAGGTTCAAATTATGCAGGATCAAATAATGGTAATGAGCCATTAATGTTTATAATGCATTATTGGATGATCATAATTAGTTTCTTTGTTGTATCTCGAACTGATAGCTACAAAATTAAAGATGTTTTTAAAATTGTAATTTTTATCATAATTTATCTAATCTATATATTGATTATAGCTTATTCATTAAACATTAAATCTCATGTTACTGCTTTAGTAGTAGGTGACTATTTTATTTTAAATAATAGTTACTATATACATCAATGATCTTTATCAAAACCACATCCACCCTATTCAATATTTGTAGAAATTTTTGGAACTAATAAGTCTTGAATAGGTTCTCTATCAAGTTGATTAACATTCACCATTATTACCATTATAATAATACTAGTAAAAAATTTATTATTCAAATACTTTAACCAAAAAAAGCAAAGTTATGATAAAGAAAATAAAATGCTAATGATAATTTAAATAATGACTTAAATTCAGTAAAATATTAATTTTAATTAAGGGGAAAAATGAAATTAAAAGGTTTATTTACTTCAGAGTCAGTAGGAAAAGGTCATCCTGATAAAATATGTGATCAAATTTCAGATAAAATTTTGGATGCAGTATTACAAAAAGATGAAAATGCAAGAGTAGCAATTGAGGTAATGGCTACAAATCGCTTAATTGTTATTGGTGGAGAACTAACAACTAAAACATATGTTGATATTGTTAAATTAGCTTGAGAAGTCATATTAGAATTAGGATACAATGAAAATGATTTTTCGATCCTTTCTAATGTTCATTCTCAGTCTCCAGACATTAATCAAGCTGTAGACAAAAAAAATTCAAATGAAATTGGAGCTGGAGATCAAGGAATAATGTTTGGATATGCAACAAATGAAACTAAAGAATACATGCCATTGCCAATAACAATAGCACATGACTTGGTAAAAACATGTGAGATATTAAGAAAAAAAGACAAAGATATTAAATCTGATATGAAGTCTCAAGTAACAATTGATTATAGTGATCAACTAAATCCAAAAATTCATACCATATTAATGTCTATTCAACATGCTGAAAATGTAAATATGAATGATTTTAGGGAAAAAATAATTAAAAAAGTAATTAAACCTATTATCAAAAAATATTTTCCAAAAATAAATTATGAATACAAAATTCATATTAATCCTTCAGGAAAATTTTTAATAGGTGGCCCAATAGGAGATACTGGATTAACGGGAAGAAAAATTATTGTTGATACTTATGGAGGAGCTTCAAGACATGGTGGAGGAGCTTTTAGTGGAAAAGATTATACAAAAGTAGATCGATCAGGTGCTTATGCAGCAAGATGAATTGCTAAAAACTTAGTTGCTGCTGGTATTGCAGATCAAATAGAAATCCAATTATCATATGGAATTGGTTTAACAAAACCAATTTCAATTGATATTGAAACATTCAATACTTCTAAATTTTCTAACAAAGAAATAATTAATATTATCAATAAGGTTTTTGATTTATCGCCTTATGGTATTATTAAGTCTCTAGACCTTAAAAAACCAATTTACTATCAAACATCTTTTTATGGTCATTTTGGAAGAGAAGATTTAGATTTGCCTTGAGAAAAATTAAATAAAGTTTCATCAATTAAAAAATTATTAGAAAAATAATTTGATCAAATTAATAAATGTTAAGTAAAAATAAAAAATTCTACCAATAATTCTAAAAAATAGATTGACTCTTGATTTTTAATTTTCATCTTAAAATAAATTTTTAATTGATATTTTATATCTAAAATGTAACAACAATATATAATGTATATTGTTAGGAAAAGTTATGAAATTAGAAAAAATTTTACCAACAATTTTTTTGAGTAGTTCTTTTTGTATTTTAGTTTGTTCTACTGTGTCATGTAATTATTCGACCAAAAACTTAATAGAGTCAGATTTTACAAGATCAATCATTAAAGAAGAATCTATTGATAAAGTAATAAATAGATTACAAAGAACTTTTAATTCAAAAAACAATGTTTCATAAGAAGAGTTTGAAGTAGAAATGAAAAAAGTTTTGAAAGAGGAATTAATTGTAGATAAAGATTCTCTAATATATAAAGAATTAAAAAAATTGATTAAGATAGAAGAATTTAATCAACAATATGTTGATGAATTGTATGATAGTTTATTAGAAGAAATAAAAAATGAAAATGTAACTTCAAAACATTGAGTAGGAATTTTTAACTCACATTCATGACAAACAGTGTCAAGAAGATTACAAGCATTTTCATTAAATTTATTAGCCATAGCAGATCTATCAATTCAATTAGCTCCAGCAATTGTTTTATTCATTCAAACTGGAGATACTCAGGCTCTAGTTGATGCTTTTTCTACTTTTGATGGAAGTTTTACAAGCATAACAAAATGATTATTTATAAAAGGAATAGAAAATTTAAGAAATTGAAAAATAAAAACAAAGTGTAAAACAAAATTTTATGTTTGAGGTCAAACTTTATAATGTTTTTAAAAAATGTTTGATTTCTAAAAATATCATCAATTATTTATTTAGTATTTTGTTTAACATTAGCTGGAATAATGTATTTTCTGGTTTTTGGTGAAATAAGCAAGTGAGAGTATATCACGTCTGATGGAAATTATATTGATTTTTTTAATTTATTAGGTAAGTGATGGTACATATTACCTATAATTACAATCACCAATGCAATTTTTTGTCCCTTCTTTGTTACTTCCATCTATTTGCATTTTAAATATACAAATAAACGATCATTTTTAAAATATACATGATTTTGTCTATTTAATACATTTATTGAAGACTTTATATTATTAAGACCAATATTTTTAATATTGTTCATTATTAAAATTTGAAATAAAAATAATATAGTAATTAGTAAAAATAATAATTATAGTCATTTATATGCTAGATCAGTAGCAAATGGTTTATTTATTATTACTGTGATAGTATATTTTGTTGTTTTTGCTTCTCTAAATAATGTAGAGTTTGTTGGTTGAGCATCATTTTGTATGATTATCTATGTAATAGTACCTAAATTAGTTATGAATTCCTATATTGATATTAGATTTTCAAGTGTGAATTTTACAAAAAAATGAATAGTGTTATATTTGACTTCTTCATTTTTTGGTATATTCCCATATTGCCATTATTTAAGTAAAAATCCAAGTTATAAAAACTAAATAGAAAAATAATTAATTGCTTTGTTAATGTCATCATCATTAATAGTATCAAAACGAGAATTAGTAATTATTCTTTCAATATCTATAATCTTAATCTTTGAATCTTGATCAAAAATTTCTTTTTCATTTTTATAATTAATTAAATGAAAATTAATTTGTTTACTTATAGAAAAATTAATTATTCCATGATATCAATAATCATCAATTAAAATTTTAAAAAAATAATTACCATAATGGGGCATTACAACATTTTGTAATCATTTTATTTTTTTATCATAAATTTTAATATCAAAAATTAATGGTAGAACAACCAAATTTTTAATAATATTATATTCTCCAAATTCATGCATTTGTTTGATATTTGATGAAGAAATTTTGATATTGTTGTTTTCTAATAAATCAATAATAAAAACATTAGCATCTGAAATTTTTTCTATATCATTAGCAAAATATTTTCTATTATTACCAAATCTAAAGTCTTGACCACTAATATAATAACTAACATTAAAATTATTATCTAAATAATGAATAAAATCTTTACCATCAGTAGATTTAAATTCATAATTAAAATCAGCACAAATCACAAAATCAAATCCAATATTTGCTAATACTTCTAATCTGTTATTTATAGTTTGAAATTCATCTTTATCATTTTTATTGATAATTAAAATACCTATTTTCTCTTCATTTTGAATTTCTCTAGCTTTTTCTAATAGTTTTAAATGACCTACATGAAAAACTTCAAATTCACCAAGTAAAATAATTGTTTTATTATTGAAGTTATCTAGAATATTTTTTTTTATATCAAATTTATATACATCCATTTAAATTAAACCCATTTTTTCTAGAAATATTTTTGTACCATATTCACTAACATCCAAAGTAATTTCATTTGCTAATTTTTTTAATGATTCTGAAGCATTCCCCATAGCAACACCCAAACCTACTTCTGAAATCATTTCTTTATCATTTTCACCATCGCCAAATGCTATAACATCTTTAATATCTATATTTAAATATCTGCATAAATGTTTTAATGAGTGAGCTTTGTTTACAAATTTATTTGCCAAAAACATTCCTTTAGGTCAATGAGCCTGAATTGATAAATTAGTATCATTTTTTGATAAAAAATTTTTTGATATATCATATAGGCTAGAATTAACAGAAAATTCAACAGTTATCAAATGAAAATTATTTAAATCAATACTATTAATTGCTTCATCATATTTTCTAAATTTTGATCTAAATTCATCTCAAAATCATGGTTCTTCTTTAATCTCATTTTCTAAGACAAAAACATTATTAATGTCAGAAAGCATAATATTTCTAACTTTATCTAAATTTTGTTGAATTACTTCTTCATTATATTTTTTAAAGTCATCAATACTTATAGAGGAATTAAAAATATATTCTTTATTTTTTAAGTCATAAATAAAAGAACCATTTGCTCCAATAAAATAATCTATATTTTCATTTTTATAAATATTACCAATTGAAATAAAATCTCTTCCTGTTGCCAAAACAACAATAAAACCTTTTTCTTTTAATTTTTTAAACATATCTTTTATTTCAAAAGATAATTCATTGTCTAGATGACGAATTAATGTTCCATCAATATCAAATGCAACCATTTTATACATTTTGACTCCTTTAATTTTTATCAAATATATTTCTAATTCTATTACCAAACAATTTTGTCTTTACAACTAAATTATTTTTAATTTCAACTAATCCAATTATTTCTTCACTATATTTTAATAAAAAAGTTCCATTATTTGAGTCATATTTTTTAACTTTGCCTTCAAATCATTTTTTAATATCATTAATATTTTCAACATTTAATGAACTAATATTTAATAGTTTTTCAATATCAATTTTATCATCTATACACAATCCATTTACTCTTGTTCTTTCTAAATATGTAACATATGCTCCAGTGTTTAACAAAATGCCTATATCATTGACTAATGATCTAATATATGTTCCATTAGATACTTTAGTATTAAATTCTAAAAACGGATAATTATATTTTATGTTACTAATACTAAATATGGAAACAATTATTTCCTTAAGTTCTACTTTTTTATTGATTCTAGCAAGTTCATATGCTTTTTTGCCATTAATTTTTTTAGCACTAAAAAGGGGAGGTTTTTGTTTAATATTTCCTACAAAATTTAATAGTGTTTTTTTAACATCATCATGTGATGGTTGAAAATCTGAAACAAATTGAATTGGTCCTTCATTGTCATAAGTTCTTGATACAAAACCTAATTTACAAATTACTTTGTATTCTTTAGTTTTATCATCAATATAAGAAATTAATTTAGTGTCTTCATCAGTTGCAACCAATAATAAACCACATGCCAAAAGATCAAGAGTACCTGTGTGCCCTATTTTTTTAATGTTCAATTTTTTTTTAAGATTATTAACTTTTTTAAATGAACTAATACCTGATTCTTTATAAATTATTTTAAACATATAAATTAATCTAGTGCCTATTTTTTAATTTTATTTGTTATTATTTTTCCTGCAATAGCTCCATCATTAGCTGCAGTAATAATTTGACGTACATTTTTGTGTCTAATATCACCTATTGCATATAAACCAGGAATAATTGTTTCCATATTTTTATTTGTTAAAATAAATCCTATTTCATCAAATATTGGCAACTCTTTGATAAACTCATTTGAAGGAATAAAGCCAATATAAGGATAAAGATGATCAATATCTAAATAATATTCTTTATCATCTTTTATATACTTTATTTTTGTTAATTTATCTTTACCTATTAATTCTGTAATTTCAGAGTTATATAAAATTTCTACATTTTTTAATTTTTTGATTTCATCTACCATTATTTTTTCTGCTTTAGCATAGCTTTTTCTTACAAAAATATACACTTTAGATGCAACTGAAGCTAAATATAACGCTTCTTCAAAAGCACTATCCCCACCACCTATAATAGCTGCTGGTTTATTTTTATATAAAGGTGAATCACAAACAACACAATATGAAATACCTTTAAATTCTAGTTCTTCAATCCTAGGAATCTCTTTTGGAATTTTATTATTCATTCCAGTAGCAACAACTATTGCTTTTGACTTAATTATTATTCCATCATCTAAATATGTGTAATGCTCAAATTCAGATTTATTTTCAATTTTAATTACATTACCAAAAACATGATGTGCTCCAACTGCTTTAGCATGATTTAACATTTTTAATGATAAATCTGCACCATGAATCTTTTGCTCTCCAGTCCAATTCTCAATAGAATATGTTTTAGTCATTTTTCCACCTGGAGCTCCTTTATCAATAAAACAAGCACTTAAATTACCACGTAAAACATATATAGCACATGTTAATCCAGCTGGACCTGCACCTATTATTGAAACATCATATTCTAGTACATTATTGTTTTTCATTAAGGAATTCATTTAAATCTAAAAGATCATATTTAGAATCTTTTTCATAATTTGAAGAAGTACCTACAGGTATTTTGTGACCCAAAATGATATTTTCTTTTAGTCCTTCTAAATTATCAATTTGACTTGAAATTGCAGCATGAACAAGAATTTTAGAAGTTTCTTGATATGAAGCTGCTGCTAAAAATGATTCAGATAATAGTGGAATTTGTTTTGCTCCTTTAATTACAACTGTTCCATATGGAGGTTTTTTTCCTTTAACCAAAAGATTTTTAGCTTCTTCTTGATATGTAAAAATATCTTCAATTGCTCCAACAAAGAAACTTGAATCACCTGCATCAGTAATTACAACTTTTGAAAGCATTTGTCTAATAATAATTTCAATATACTTATCTGAAATAGAAATACCTTGCATACGATAAATTCTTTGAATCTCTTTTAATAAGTAATTTTGGACAACTCTTGGAGAAGTTAATCTTAATAATTCTTTTAAAATAATAGGACCATCAGTAATTTTTTGTCCAGGTTGAACTTCATCACCAACTTTAACTCTTTTTCTAGCATTAGCCATAATTTCATATTTTTCAATACCCTTTGAACCATCTTCATTAGTATATTCTTGTTCAACTATTTCAATACCCATTTGATCATAATTAGGTTTAATTGAAATAATCTTTCCACTTCTATTTGCAATAATAGCTGGACGACCTCATGGTTTATCATAAGCATCAATTAACTCAATTAAACGACCAAAACCACCTGTAATATCCTCTGCACCAGCAACTCCTCCAGAGTGGAAAGTACGCATTGTTAATTGTGTTCCTGGTTCACCAATAGATTGAGCTGCTATAATTCCTACAGCTTCACCAATAGCTACAACCCTATTTGTTGATAAATCTTTACCATAACATTTTTTACATACACCATTTCTAGTATGACAACCTAAAATAGAGCGAATTTCAATCTCAGTTATTTTAGCATTAACAATTTTTTTTGCAATTGCTGATGTAATTAAAGTATTTTTTTCTACAATAGTTTTTCCGTTTTTATCAACTACAGGACTATTTGTAAATCTACCTTCAATACGCTCATAAAAATCAACAATAACTTGTTTTGTTCTTGAATCAACTATTGATTTAACTTTATAACCAAAATCAGAACCACAATCTTCTTCTCTAACCACAATTGATTGACCAACATCAACCAATCTACGTGTTAAATATCCAGATCTTGCTGTGTTAAGAGCAGTATCTGTTAAACCTTTTCTAGCACCATGAGTTGATGAGTAGAATTCATAGGCAGAAAGCCCATCTAAAAATGAAGACTTAACAGGAACCTCAACAACTGAATAAACTCCACGTTCATTTTGAGCATCAGCTTTTAATTGTTTTGTATTATTTGCCATCAATCCACGAATACCAGCCAATTGAACTAAATTTGAAATATTACCACGAGCACCTGAATTAATCATCATATGAATTGGATTATAAGGATGTTCCTTAACAATATCTTCTAAATTGTCTTGAATTCTTTTTTTAATATCAGTTCACTTGTTAATTGTTAAAGTATATCTTTCATAATCAGTAATTAATCCTAGTTGGAATTTTTGTTTTAGTTGATCAATATAACTATCACCTTCAGAAATATTTTCTTCTTTGTTGTTTGCTGAAATAACATCAGAATACGAAATAGTAATACCAGAAATTGTTGAATATTTAAATCCTAATTCCTTGATTTTATCTAAAACCGAAGCAACTTGATTTGTGTAATCAAATCAAACATTTTGAATTAAATTAATTTTTTCTGCTATCTCTAGTTCTCTTATTTCATTAGTTTCTATATTGTGTAATTGTTGATTCTCGTATTTAATTTGTTTTAAAATTAGTTCATAATATTTAACAACTAAATTTGTAAGAATTTTTGCATGTTCTTTAGAAATTGTTTTCCCGGGAACTAATGATTCAATAGATTGAAATTGTTTTTCAATTTGAGAAGGATTTTTAATTGAATTATTGTTTAATGTTTTTATTACATTAGCAACTTGTCTTAATGATGTATTTGCAACATATTTTTCGAAAAAGTTTCTAATTATCTTAGCAACTGATTTTTTTGTAAAAGGTTGATTAATTTCTAATCCTTTAATTTTTTCCAAAATATCAGTTCCTGGTTTAATAAAGAAATGCTCTGCTTTATTTTCTAATGATTCGTCAGAATTATTAAAAATAAAAGGCATATGTTCAGGCATAACATTATTAAAGATAAATTTTCCAACTGTTGAAACAATGTATGAGTTTTTATGTTCACTATCTTCTTTTGCTAATTCAGGTTTAATTGATTTATAAGGAATAACAACCCTAGAATGCAAATCAACTTCTTTATTTTGATATGCAATAAACATTGAATCAAAATCTAAAAAGAATTTACCATCATTTTTTTGATTCTTTTTCTCAAGTGATAAATAATATAAACCAAGAACAATATCTTGAGAAGGATTAATAATAGGTTCTCCATCTTTTGGACCTAAGATATTTTTGTTAGCCATTATTAATTCTCTAGCTTCATACATTGCTTTTTCACTAATTGGAACATGAACAGCCATCTGATCACCATCAAAGTCAGCATTAAAAGCCGTTGTTACTAACGGATGTAATTTAATAGCTTTACCACGAATTAAAACAGGTTCAAACGCTTGAATTGACAAACGGTGAAGTGTAGGAGCACGATTTAATAGAACAGGTTTATTTCTAATAGCATTAGCAACATGAGGTCAAATAATAGGATTTAAATCATCTATCAATTTTTTTGCACCCTTGATTGATGAAGTTATTTCTTTTGAAATTAATTCCTTAACAATTCATGGTTCAAATAATTTTGTTGCCATTTCCCTTGGAATACCAACTTGATGCATTTTTAATTCTGGACCAACAACAATAACTGAACGTCCTGAATAATCAACACGTTTACCAAGTAAATTTTGTCTAAATCTACCTTTTTTACCTGTTAAGGCATCAGCAATAGATTTTAGTGGACGATTATCTTTAGATACAACCTGATTTGATGTTCTTTTTGCATTATCAATTAATGCATCTACAGCTTCTTGAATCATTCTCAATTCATTTTGAAGGATCAAAATTGGAGCATCAGACTCTTGTCATTTTTTCAATCTATTATTTCTAATAATAATTCTTCTATATAACTCATTAATATCAGAAGTTGAATGACGTCCTCCATCTAATTGAACTAAAGGTCTTAAGTCCACTGGAATAACTGGAAGATTGTAAATCATCATATCTTTTGGATGTTGACCTGAAGAAATGAAAGAATTAATAATTTTAATTCTTTTATACATTTTCTCTCTTTGTTGAATTTTTGATTGTTTACCTTTTTCTTTATTTGAAGATATTTGTTTTGTAATTTTTTGTATATCAGCTTTAACTTGTTTTCTTGCTTCATGAAGATCAAAATTTTTAAGTAAAGTTTCAATAGCTTTAGCACCTGAATCTATTCTAGCATCTGAATAAGCTTCAATAATTTCATTTAATTCATAGAAATCTATACCATAATCTTTACCTTCTTTAGAAGTAGCACGATCTTCAAGATCTTCTATTGCTTCTGTGATTTCTTTATATTCACTTGAATTTGGTTGAAACTTTTCACGAATTTCCATTAATGCTTCACGATAAATAACAGCAGCATCATTAATCTCAATAATTAAATTTTTAGGTAAAGATTTTAATCCACCTGACTCTAAAACAATATGAGATTTATAGTAAATAACACCTTCTAATGAAACTTTAGTTTGACTTTTGTCAGTGTCTCCAACTTTTAAATCTAACAACTTAGTAATGATAGAATTATCAACTTTAAAAAATCAAAAATGAACTACAGGAGAATTTAATTTAATGTGTCCCATTCTACTTCTACGAGAAATTTTAGGTAATATTTCAGGTTTTTTTTCTTTACACAATTCTGTCGCTTCACAAAATAAACCCTCAGAAGATCTTTTATATTTTTTTGCACAAATTGGACATTTATAATCAATAACTGGCCCAAAAATTAATTCATCAAACAATCCGTCAGGTTCAGGCTTATATGTTTTATAATTAATAGTTTCAGGTTTAGTTACTTCTCCATGAGATCAATCCAAAACATCTTGAGGAGTTGCAATTCCTAAAGAAACTTTATCAATTCTATTATCTTCAATATCAGCATATTTTCTTGAAATAGGTGCCATTATTTACCTCCTGTTGATTTTTTTTCTAAATCTTTTTCATGAACTTCCAATTTAATTCCAAGTCCCCGCAATTCATATGCTAAAACATTAAATGACTCAGGTGTACCAACTATTGGCATTTCACCACCTGTTGCTAAAGCATTATATAACTTATTTCTGCCTGAAATATTATCTGATTTAAGAGTTAATAATTCTTGTAAAATGTTTGTTGCTCCATGAGCTTCAATAGCTCATGTTTCCATTTCTCCAAATCTTTGACCTCCATTTTGAGATTTACCTCCAAGAGGTTGTTGTGTAATAAGAGAATATGGACCAACAGATCTTGCATGCATTTTATCATCAACCATATGTGATAATTTCAACATATACATAACTCCAACTGCAACATCATTATCAACTACTTCTCCTGTAATTGGGTCATACAATTTTTGTTTTCCTGAAACTGGTAATTTAGCTTCTTTTAAAACATTTGCAATCTCATTTGTTTTAACACCATCAAAAGAGGGACAAACAAATTTAACACCTAATTTTTTACCTGCATAACCAAGATGTAATTCTAATATTTGTCCAAGATTCATACGAGAAGGTACTCCTTGTGGATTTAAACAAATATCTACTGGTGTACCATCTTCTAAATGTGGCATATCCTCTTCAGGTAAAACAATAGAAATAACACCTTTGTTACCATGACGACCTGCAAGTTTATCGCCCACTTTAATTTTTCTTTTCTGAGCAATATAAACTTTAACTATTTTATCTATACCATCTTCTAAAATATCACCTTGTTCTCTTGAAAGAATTTCAACATTAATTACAGTACCTGCTTGACCATGTTTAACTTTTAATGAAGTATCTTGTAAATTTGAATCACGAGAACCAAAAATTGCAGCCATAAGTTTTTCCTCAGGAGTAGGATTATGTTCACCTTTAGGAGATACTCTTCCAACTAAAATATCACCAGCTGAAACTTCAGAACCAACAATAACAATTCCGTTCTCATCTAAAAATCTTTTTGAATATGTTGAAGTATTAGGAATTTCAGATGTTAATTGATCATTACCATTTTTAGAAATTCTAAATTGAATTGTTTGTTCTTCAATATGAATTGAAGTAAGAACATCATCTTTAACTAATCTTTCATTTACTATGATAGCATCCTCAAAGTTATATCCATTTCATGTTGAAAATGCAACAAGTAAATTTTTACCTAAAGCCATTTCACCATCTTTAAATGAAGAACCATCTGTTAATAATTGATTTTCTTTAACTTTATCATTTAATTTAACAAGTGGAACTTGGTGAACTAAAGTACCTTGATTTGATTTTTCAAATTGTTTTAAATTATATACAATGATTTCATCACTTCCATCTGTTTTAATTTTAATTTTTGTTGAATCAACAAAAACAACAGTACCTGATTTTTTAGCTAATAAATTACCTGCCGAAAAATTAGCAATAGCACTTTCAATTCCTGTTCCTACAATAGGAGCTTCTGAATTTAAAAGAGGCACTGCTTGACGTTGCATATTTGAACCCATAAGTGCACGGTTAGCATCATCATTTTCTAAAAAAGGAATACATGAAGCAGCGATAGAAGTCATTTGTCTTGAAGAAACATCTATAAAATCAACTTCTTCAGGTTTAACAATAATAAAATCATGATTTTTTCTTACTGTTACTGTTTTGTTTGTAATTTTATTATTATCATTTACATTAACTGTTGATTGAGCAAATGTAAATCCATATTCATCAGAAGCAATCATATAAACTGGTGCAGAATAATCAACAACTCCTTTATTAACTTTATAGTAAGGAGTTTCCAAAAAACCATATTCATTGATTCTTGCATATATAGCTAAATTTAAAATCAATCCTATGTTAGGTCCTTCAGGAGTTTCAATAGGACAAATACGTCCATAGTGAGTTGGGTGAACATCACGAACTTCAAATTGTGCTGTATCTCTGTTTAATCCACCTGGTCCTAAAGATGTGATTCTACGTTTATTAGAAATTTCAGAAAGTGGATTTATTTGATCCATAAATTGTGATAATTTTGAAGAATTAAAGAATGTTTTGAATTGATTGTAAATAGGTTTGTTATTTGTAACATTTTTTGGAGTGATTTTATCAATTTCTTTTGAAGCCATTCTTTCTTTTGTATTTCTTTCAAGTTTAGTTAAAGCAATTTTAAATTGATTTTGAAGTAATTCACCTATTAAAACTACTCTTTTATTAATCAATGAATCTGGATCATCATCAGTTCCTATTCCTTCCAATAAATTAAAGTAGTAAGAAATAGCAGCAATTAAGTCAGGAACTAAAATAATCAAATCATCATCATTTTGATTATTTCCTATAACAAGAGTAGGTTCTTCATTATTTTTATATTTTTGTTCTGTAGCATAAACTTTAATCATTGCAATTTTATTTTTTGTTTTTAATTTAGGATTATTAACTAATGATTTACCATAAATTAATTCAGGTTTAAAATCTGGAATTGATTGAAGTTTTAAAACTTTGTCTCTAAATAGTTTATCTATTAATTGTGCATCTTTAGCACTAAATTTGTGTCCTTTTTTAAAAATTACTTGACCTTCTATGTATTCATCATTAGTTTCTGCTGCAATCAAATCTTCAGCTAAAATTGTGTCAATAATTCTATTTGACAATCTAAATTTATTATTAATAACATATCTACCAGTTCTTGACAAGTTATATCTTCTCTCATTAAAAAAAATATTAGAAAATAATGAATTAACTGATTCTTTTGTTACACGGTCTCCTTTTCTAATAATTTGATAAATTGCTTCCATTGAATCATATTGATTTTTTGTTTTTTCTCTTTCAAATGTTTCTTTTAAAACATCTGATTTACCAAACAAATCAATAATTGTATTTTTTTCTAAACCAAGAGCTCTTAAAAATGTTGTTAAAAATATAGATTTTTGTTTATTAATTTTCACTTTTACTGAATCTGTAGAATGACCTGTAACTCTATGGAAAATTTCAATTCATGAACCTAATTTAGGAATAAACTCAACTTTATTAAATAAGTCATCTGTTTGTTTGTTTCTTACAGATAGTCCATAGTAAACTCCAGAAGATCTTATCAATTGAGAAACAATAATTTTTTCTGAACCATTAACAATAAATGAAGCAGATGATGTCATTAAAGGAATCTCACCAAAAATAATTTCATCTTCTTTAATTTCACCTGTTTCTAAAGTTATTTTTCTTAATTTGGCAAAGATTTTAGCATTGTATGTAGAATCTTTTTGTTTTGCCTCTTGAATAGAAGAATATTCATTCTTCGGTTTTTGAATCTTTACAGATTTTTTGATATATTCAATTTGAACTTTATCATTATTTGACTTGATAGGATAAATTTCATTAAATGTTTCTTCCAACCCCTTTTTTAGTAATCAGTCAAATGAATCTTTTTGCATTTGCAAAAGATCTTGAATTTCAAATTCATGTTTAGTATTTGAATAATTTCTTCTTTCTGTAAAAGGACCGTATTTTGAAACTTTAAATTTTTCTTTACTCACAAAAACCACCTTCACTTCAACCAAATGACATACTTAACTTAATAGACACAAAAGCAAAGAAAGATATTGAAACATTTTCTCTTTCTTTGCTTTTCATAAAAAATATCACTAAATTAAAATCACTAAGTTTTAGAATTTTAACACAAATTATGATATATCATAAAATTTTTTGTATATATTTTTGTAATCTTGTTATATAATAAAAAAGCATTTAGATTTTACTATTTTCAATTTTTTGAAATTTGAATGTAATTTGTGCCGACATAGCTCAGCGGTAGAGCAACTGGCTGTTAACCAGTGGGTCACAGGTTCAATCCCTGTTGTCGGCGCCATTTTTATGGCCTATTGGTGAAGCGGTTAACACACACGGTTTTCATCCGTGGATTCGCGGGTTCGAGCCCCGCATAGGTCACCATTTGGAAGCTTAGCTCAGTTGGGAGAGCATCGCCCTTACAAGGCGAGGGTCATGGGTTCGAGTCCCCTAGCTTCTACCATTGCCGTTTTAGCTCAATCGGCAGAGCAACTGACTTGTAATCAGTAGGTTGTAGGTTCAAGTCCTATAAACGGCACCATTATTTTGCGCCCTTAGCTCAGCAGGTAGAGCAACTGGCTTTTAACCAGTGGGTCAGAGGTTCAAATCCTCTAGGGCGTACCATTTGTTTTAGTTTAGTAAAACACCAAATTTATTATTAAGATAAGTTTTAAATTTGAAAAAATAAATTATGATTAATAATTAAATATTCTTAATAATGAATGCGCGAGTGGTGAAATTGGCAGACACGCAAGTTTTAGGCACTTGTGCCTTTGGTGTGAGGGTTCGAGTCCCTCCTCGCGCACCATATCATATGAATTATGAAAAAAGAAACTAGTTGCAAAAACTAGTTTTTTATATCTCAGTAAAAGAAACTACTACCATTGGTTCTTTATCTGTTAATTTAAATATTTTTTTTCTAATATATTTTTTTAATGAATTTTGAAATTGAGAAGATGTAGGTTTGATTTGTTGTTCTTGCTCATTATTTAAAATTGTTTTGTTGTAAAATGATATTAAATTTTCTTTAATAAATTCATCAACTTTTTCTCTTTCATCATTAGAAATAACACCTACATACTTAATATCAACATTATCATACATCTGATTTGTTTTCTTGTTGATAATAGAAGAAATAATTATTACTCCATCTCTAACAAGAGTTTCTCTTTCTAAAATAACTTCTTTTGATATATCTCCAACTCCAAAACCATCAATAATAATATCTCCAACTTCAGAAATTCTACTTTTTTGAGAAATTAATTCGTTTCCATTAAAATGAACAATTTTTCCATTTTGCAAAATAACACATCTAGCTTGAGGAAAATCCAAAGATTTACAAACTTCCCTAATAGCAACAGATAAATATCTAAAAAGACCTTGAATTGGCAAAAAATACTTAGGTTCTAATACTTTTACAATGTCAATAATATCTTGTTTTGCAGGATGACACTGATAAAATTTATCTTCTGATATATCAGTAATTTTAGGAGTAATTCTTGCTATTTCATCAAGAACATATGATGATTCAGTTTCTTGTCCATTAATAGGAGGAGCAATCATTACAAAGTGATCATTTTGATTGAATTTTAAATAAATATCATTATTTTCAGTTATTCTAACAAATCTTTTAAACAATCTTTCTACTGTACCTGAAACTATGATAACAATGTTATTATCATGTTTAGAAATTGCTTTATAGTCTAATATTTTAGGTAATTTAAGATTTGGATTTGATTCTTTTAGCAGTTCTAATAATTGATGATATGATCTTCCATATGTAACAACATCACGATTGTATTTTAAAGCCATATCAAGAACCTGATGCAATGTTGACATTTCCTGATCATAAGCACCTACAATTATTCTCTCATCTAATTTAGTTTCAGAAAATATTTGTTCAAGTTCATTAGTGATTGTAATTTTTTGACTAGATTTACCATTAAAATTTGACATTCCTGAATCAAGAAATAATCCAATGATATTTGGAAATTTACTTTTAATTTGATTCAAATCTGTTTTTCCATAAACACCTAAATCACCATCAACAAAATTAGATAAAACTAAATATGATCCCTCTTGAACATTAAAAGCAAATCCAATAGTTCCAGGTAATGAACCTGCTAATGGGATAGATTGAACTAATGTATTATTAAAACTAATTCCACTTTCATCAATGGTATTAATTGAAACATTATTTATATCAATACTATATTTTGAAATTCTTTCTAAAATAGGTTTTTTTGAAAATTCAGAACAATAAATTGGAATATTTGGAATTTCCATGATTAATCATGGCAAACCTGAAAGAGAATCATTTTTTGTATCAGTAATAAAAATTCCTTTAATACGATGAGCTTGATTTTTTAAAAATTCATAATCTGGTATCAAAGTATCAATTCCATAAGTAGAAACAATTGGAACTTTTGTTCCATAATTAATAACAAATAAATCATTATTGATTTCTAATACATAACAATTTTTTCCATTTTCATCTAATCCGCCTAATGCAAAAAATCTAACATCAGTCATAAAACCCCTTTTGTTTAAATTGTTCTTAAATAAATGTAATGATTAAAATTTTAATTGCTATTAATTATAACAAAATTATTTAATATGATTCGTTTAATAAATAACTCTTTTTTTATGATAAAAATTAACAAACACCTAATGTAATTGAAAACTTTAATAAAATTGATACAAATCTCTAAATCTAAAACTTATTTTTTAAATTATCATGGTTATTATTATTTTCTTCACATACAAAATATATAATAATTAAATTTTTTTATTATTGGATATTTAGTCTACGGTATATAAAATATGATG